>NZ_JCBANC010000010.1:0-128039 GCF_059760815.1 Achromobacter sp. 1012554356
CCACCCGCCCCACGGCCAGAATCTCCCCCAGATCCGCCGCGCCATACGGCATGTAAGCGACCGGCCGCAAGCCAAAGTCGTCGTGCATTTCGTTCTGAAAAGCCAGGCCCATGGGGTTCTCCGAGAAGGAATGATGCGACGCGCCGGGACTCGAGCAGCGTACCCCAGCGCCTCTCTCGTGGCGATACACCGTTTCGCCAGTTCGTTTCGTCGATTCGTCCCGCCAATACGCACCGCCTTTGTCCAAGTGAGCGCCCGCCGCAATCACAATCTTCAAACCGGCGGACTATCGTTCAATACGGCCCGCCGGGCGGCTGGCACATTGCCGGGGTCCCACACCCTGGCAACCGAAGGAATCACCCGTGCCTGTCATTGCGACCCCCACCCCCGGCGCCAAGCTGCTGTCCCCGCACGATCACACGCTGATCATGATCGACTTCCAGTCGCAGATGGCGTTCGCGACCCACTCCATTGACGCCGTCACGCTGCGCAGCAACGCCGCGCTGGTGGCCCATGCCGCCGCTGGCTTCGGTGTGTCCACGATCCTGACGACGGTTGCCGAAAAGAGCTTTTCCGGCCCCATGTTCGAAGAAGTCACCACGCCGTTCCCCGGCCGGCCGCTCCTGGACCGCACGTCCATGAACACCTGGGAAGACGCCGCCGTCATCAAGCAGATCAATGAAATCGGCAAGAAGCGCATCGTGCTGGCCGGTCTGTGGACCAGCGTATGCATCGTCGGCCCGGCCCTGTCGGCGCTGGACCAGGGCTTCGAGGTTTATGTGATCACCGACGCCTGCGGCGACGTGTCCGCCGAAGCCCATAACCGTGCCATTGAGCGTATCGTTCAGGCTGGCGGCCAGCCGATCACCGCGTTGCAGTATCTGCTGGAATTGCAGCGCGACTGGGCCCGCATCGACACCTACGACATGACGACCGGCATTGCCCGCAAGTTCGGCGGCGCCTATGGCCTGGGCATCATCTACGCCAAGTCCATGTTCAACGCCCACGAAGGCTGACAGGAGCGCGCCAATGAAGGTCTACCTCGTTTCCTTGGGACTCGGCCTGTTGGTCGGTATCATCTACGCCCTGTTCAATGTGCGATCGCCCGCGCCACCAGTGATCGCGCTGGTTGGCTTGCTGGGCATCCTGGCGGGGGAGCAGATTCCCCCGCTGGTCAAGCGCCTGCTGGCGGACGAGCCCACCCGCACGTCCTTCATTCATGAACAGGTAAAACCGCACATGTTCGGCGAACTGCCCAGCTGCCCCAAGGCGTCCGCCGACACCGCCCAACAACCCGCCGATGCATGTGGAGACAAGCGCAATGGCTGACACCCTGGATCCCGCGCGCCAAGGCGCCCCCGACCTCATCCTGCATCAGGGCCGTTTCACGACCCTGGACCCCGCCAACCCCATTGCCGACGCGGTCGCCATCAAGGACGGCCGTTTCACGCGCGTGGGCGCCGCCAGCGACATCCTCCCCCTGGCAGGCCCGGCCACCCGCGTCATCGCGCTGGGCGGACGCGGCGTGCTGCCCGGCCTGATCGACAATCACCTGCACATCATCCGTGGCGGGCTGAACTACAACATGGAACTGCGCTGGGATGGCGTGACCAGCCTGGCCGACGCCATGGCCATGCTGCGCCGCCAGGTCGCCATCACGCCCGCGCCCCAGTGGGTCCGCGTGGTCGGCGGCTTCACCGAACATCAGTTCGCGGAAAAGCGCCTGCCCACCATTGAGGAACTGAACGCGGTGGCGCCCGATACGCCCGTGTTCATCCTGCACCTGTACGACCGCGCCCTGCTCAACGCCGCCGCCCTTCGCGCCGTCGGCTACGACAAGAACACGCCCGCGCCCCCCGGCGGCGAGATCGTGCGGGATTCGGCGGGCAATCCGACCGGGCTGCTCCTTGCCAAGCCCAACGCGTCGATCCTGTACGCCACGTTGGCCAAGGGTCCCAAGCTGCCATTCGAATACCAGGTCAATTCCACGCGCCACTTCATGCGCGATCTGAACCGCTTGGGTGTTACTGGCGCCATCGATGCAGGCGGTGGTAACCAGAACTACCCCGAGGACTACCAGGTCATTCAGCAACTGGCCGACGCCGATCAGTTGACGATCCGCCTGGCCTACAACCTCTTCACCCAGAAGCCCAAGCAGGAAAAGGAAGACTTCCTGAACTGGACGGCCACGTCGCAGTACAAGCAAGGCACCGACTACTTCCGCCACAACGGCGCGGGTGAAATGCTGGTATTTTCGGCGGCCGACTTCGAAGACTTCCGCCAGCCGCGCCCCGAGATGGGTCCCGAAATGGAAGGCGATCTCGAGGAAGTGGTGCGCATCCTGGCGCAGAACCGCTGGCCCTGGCGCATGCACGCCACGTACGACGAAACCATCTCGCGCTCGCTGGACGTCTTCGAGCGCGTGAACAAGGACGTGCCGCTGGCCGGACTGAACTGGTTCTTCGACCACGCCGAGACGATCTCCGAACGCTCCATCGACCGCATCGCCGCGCTGGGCGGCGGCGTGGCCGTGCAGCACCGCATGGCCTACCAGGGCGAATACTTCGTCGAACGCTACGGCCCTGGCGCCGCCGAGGCCACGCCGCCCGTCAAGCGCATGCTTGAAAAAGGCGTCAACGTGTCGGCCGGCACCGACGCCACCCGCGTTGCCTCGTACAACCCGTGGGTCTCGCTGTCGTGGCTGATCACGGGCAAAACGGTGGGCGGCCTGCGCCTGACCCCGCAGCGCAACTGCCTGGACCGCGACGCCGCCCTGCGGATGTGGACCGAGAACGTCACCTGGTTTTCGAACGAGCAAGGCAAAAAGGGCCGCATCGCCGCGGGTCAGCTGGCCGACCTGATCGTGCCCGATCGCGACTTTTTCTCGTGCCCGGAATCCGAGATCGCCGACACCAGCAGCCTGCTGACCGTCGTGGGCGGCAAGGTGGTCTGGGGCGCGGGCGACTTCGCCGCGCACGACGAGTCCGCGCCGCCGCCGGCCATGCCCGACTGGTCGCCCACGCGCCTGTTCGGCGGCTACGGCGCCTGGGGCGACAGCGAAGGCAAGCCGCTGCAGGCCACCCTGCGCGAAGCGGCGGCCGCCTGCGCGTGCGCCAACGACTGCAACGTCCACGGCCACCAGCACGCTGGCGCGTGGACCAGCAAGCTGCCCGTCTCCGACCTGAAAGGGTTCTGGGGCGCGCTGGGCTGCGCCTGCTGGGCCGTCTGACGACTCGCGCGGCCGGGGCAGGACCGCGGCCGCGTCGATGGTTCAGGACGCCCGGGGCACGCTTCTTTCAGCTAATTGACGGTGATGCCGCCCTCGCGGATGACCTTTGCCCACTGCTCGATCTCGGCGTTCAGACGCGCCTTTGACGCTTCCACGTCTAGCGCGTCCGCGTAAACGCCTTGCTCCAGCAACTGGTTCTTGGCATCGTCCTTGGCCAGCGCCGTCGTCAGCGCCTTGTTGATCTTGGCCACGATCGGAGCCGGCGTGCCTGCCGGCGCCATCACACCAAAGAGCGAACTGACGTTGAAGCCGCTGAAACCTTGCTCTTCGGCGGTGGGAATGTCCGGCAGCATCGAGATGCGCTGGGGCGTAAGCACGGCCAACGGACGCAACTGGCCGGACTTGATGAAAGAGATTGCGGCGGGAACCGTCTCGGTCATCGTCTCGACCTGGCCCCCGACCAGGTCAGTCATGGCCGGCCCGCTGCCGCGATAGGCCACGTGCACGATGTTGACACCTGCGATCTGCTTGAACAGCTCCATGGCCATGCGCTGCGGCGCGCCGGCGCCCGACGAGGCGAAGTTGAGCTTGCCCGGATTGGCCTTGGCGTAGGTCACCAGCTCGGACAGCGATTTGATCGGCAATTTGGGATTGACCACGGCCACCAGCGGCACGAAGCCGACCACGCCGGCGGGCGCGAAATCCTTGCGCAGGTCGTACGCGATGGAGTCTTTCTCCAGGGTAGCCATGACCGAGTGCGAGGTCAGCGCCCCCATCAGGAGGGTATAGCCATCGGGCTGAGCGCGAGCCACCTCGGCAGCGCCGATATTGCCCCCAGCCCCGCCCCGGTTCTCAATTACAACCTGGCCGCCGATCTCTTCGCTCAAGCGCTGCCCCACGATGCGCCCGATCACGTCGGTCGCGCCTCCCGGCGGGTAAGGAATGATCAGGCGGATGGGTTTGCTGGGGTAGTTGTCGGCGGCCTGCGCGGATGCAATGCCGGGGACCGCAAACGCAGCGGCCGCGATGAAGGCGGCCGCGACGGCGTGGACGCGCTTGCGCGCGGCGGGCTTACAGATCATGGTTGTCTCCCGATGCGTTCTTATGGCTGGAAAGCTTTAAACGCATATTCGCAAACTCTCGCGGGCGCAAAGAGAAAAAACTTTATGGTCTGTCCACAAAATCCTTGCGGGTCTTAGGGCATTTGGATGAGGCTCAATGCGCCGACGCATCCAAGAACCGATGCACCACCCGAACCGCAGCCGCGCCCTCGGCAATGCTCGCCAACACGTGTTTCACCGACCCCGCACGCGCCGCCCCCACCGCAAACACGCCCGGCTGCGAGCTTTCATAGGCGCGCGCCTGCATCGATCCCGCCGCGGCGCGTCCCGTATGGATATAGCCCTGGTCGTCCGTGTCCAGCCAGCCGTCCAGCCACGCGGTGTTCGCTTGATCGGGAATCGTATCCGCATCGCCCGCCTGCCTGCCGGTCGCGACGATCAGGCTGCGCGCCTCGATCAGCCGGCCGTCGTCCAGCCACACCCGATAGGGGTAACAGCCGCCGTCGAAGCGGCTGACGGAGCGCAGGGGCAGCACGTGCGCGCCAAAGCGCTTGCTCTGGTCTTCGGCGCGGTGCAGCAGCGGGCCTTCGCACAATCCGGTGATCGTGCCTGGAAACCCCTTCAGCATGTCCAGCCCTGGTGCGTCGCCACAGGACAGCGAGCCGCCCACCAGCAATGTCTGCAGTCCCTCGGAGGCGGCGTAGGCGGCGGCGGCCAATCCCGCCGGACCGCCCCCGATTACCGCCAGGTCCATGACGGAATCTTCCTGTTCGCCGCGCTTCACCGACCGCAGAATGGCGCCCCCATACGGACGTTGCCGCAGGTACCCGATACGCCGCAGCATGAACGCGCGCAGAATGATTTCCGCCAGTGGCCGTTCCGTCAGGATCAGCGCTTCAAGCGCTGCGCGGCTCAGCCGCAGCAGGCGGCTTGGGGTGTTGGCCCGCACCGTGACCGCATTCGGCCGGTCGGTGAAGAGGTCCAGGCTGCCCGTGAATTCGCCGTCTCGGTGAATGAGCAAGCTGCGCATCGTGCCGCCAGCCTCTGCTTCCAGCACTTCCGCAAAGCCCTGCAGCAGGATGTAGAACGCGGCTTCGCGATCACCGCTATTCAGCAGAACACGGCCGGGCTCGGCCGACATTTCTTCGCCATAGGGCGCAGCGCGCTCGATCAGCGCGCGCGGCAGCATCGGGAACGCCTGCGCATGCAGCGCGGCAAGATCGGCTGGAGGGTTGGCCGGCGAGGCGCCGGCGGCAAGAACACGCATGGAACGGTTTCGGAACATCCGGGATGGTGGACGATATTCCATCAAGATAGCGCCGCGGCGCGGGGCGTGTCTTGCCCACTTGCGTCTTGCTTTGTATGAAAGCGCACCGGTCGCGTCCGCGGCAACGAGCTGCGCCATGCAGGCTGCCGGCAGCGAAGCGCTACTTCAAGCCCCGTGTTCCCTACGCCACGCCCCCGGCGCCACTCCCACCACGCTGGTGAACACGCGCGTCATATGCGCTTGGTCGGCAAAGCCGCACAAGAGCGCGACGTCGGTGATGGACCGGCCCGGAGACCGCAGCAGTTCCTGAGCCTTTAGCACCCGCTGCTCCAGCAGCCAACGATGCGGAGTCGTGCCGACCGTCTGGCGGAACGCCTTGATGAAGTAGCTGCGCGACAGATTGCAGGCCTCGGCGATGTCCGCAATGGAAGCGTCCTCGCGCAGCGAGGCCAGCAGCATGTCCTTGGCGCGCGCTTCCAGTTTGCGGGACAGCACACGGGCCCCGCCCGAGTCCGCCCAGCCGCTGGTCGCCCCGGCCCCGTATTGCGTCAGCAGGTGCGTGCCGAGGGCCAGACTCAAATGGTCAATGAAGAGTCCACTCGTCTGCGAGGGATCGGCCACCACGCCCGCCAGCACCTGCGACAGATGGCCCAGCACCGGATCCGGCTGCCCATTGCGCGGCAGCAGGCTGCTGACACGCGGGCCGCCCTTCTCGTCGTTGATGCGTTCGATGAACGCGCGGGACATTTCGACCAGCAGGAAATCGAACCCGCCTTGCAGGTCGGCCCGGTAATCATCGGTGAAGTCGCGGATGTAGATCGAGCCGGCATCAAAATCGTGCGTCGACGCGTGATTGCCCTGCAAGATGCGGCGGCGGTGGCCGCCACGCAGCGCCATGCCCACGAGAAAGCCACGATCGGACGCAGGCGTTTCCACGCTGCCGAACTGAGCGGTCTCGGTGCGCTTGCGGTAGAACGTCAATCCGCCCCCGTGGAACTCCTGGTTCACAGCCAGCTTGCTGGCCGAGCAGCCCAGCGTGTCGGTGGACCGCGCAGGCATGGGTTCGGGTATCAGGAGCTGGGAGGCGGGCATTGAAGCTGTCCAAATCGGGGGCAAACGCATTTCGGGCTCGAAGATAGCAGGCGATGCTGCTTTGCAACAAGCAACATTTCGCAAGCGCGGCCATTGCGAGCGCAACCCGCCCCCAGGGCTATCCGGCCCCTTAGCGAGTCACGACGCTGTCAACAAACGCAGCCAGCTCCCGGTTGAACCTGTCCGCCTCCTCCATGAACGGCGCGTGCCCGGATGCCGCATAGACCGTACTGCGCACGTGGGGGTTCAGTTCCCTTGCCCGCGCGATTGACGGCGCGGGCTGCACCAACGCGTCCTTCGCACCGTAGATCAGCAGCACGGGCTTGCGCGCCGAGCCAAGGCCGCGCGCCGCCGCGACCGTCATCGATTGCACCGCGGCCTGCATGTCGAAGGACGCCACGGCGGCATTGGCCAGGAGTCGTTGGAACGTGACGCCATCGGGCGGTTGCGCAAAGCACAGACCGATGAATTCACGCTCCGCGTCCAGGTGGGTTTTCAGATCGGGCGACACCATGTCTCGGTAAAGCGCTGGATGCGGCGCGATCTGCGTGGGGTCCAGCTCGATCACGCCGCCTACATAGACGGCGCCTGCAATCTGCGCATCGCCATATGCGGCAAGGTAGTTGGTTGTCACGGCGGCGCCCAGGGACCATCCGACGACCACGGGATCGCGCACGCCGGTCGCTTTGATCACTGCAGCCAGATCGTCCGCCCAGCGCCGGCCGTCCGTATACGCCGCCGCATCCACCGGCTTGCCCGACTGGCCGTGGCCCCGCAGATCGTAGGCGATCAGCCGATAGCCTTGCAGCGCCGGACTGGAAAGCTGAGCCTCCCAATTAAGGTGGCTGCCCAGCAGCCCGTGCACGAAGACGACCGGCGGGCCATCGGACTTGCCGGCCTCCTGGACGGCGAGTGTCACGCCATCGGGCGACGTGACGGTGTATTGCCGGGACTGCGCGTGCGCAGCCGCCGAGGCCGCGACGAACAAGACGGCTGCCGCCACGTGGCGAAAGAAGGTTCTGCATTGCATACTGATGCATCCGAAAGATTGAAGGAGCGCCAGTTTCAACCCTCACACCTATGTCAAGGTCAAGCGCCCGTTCGCTGCGGCACTACGACGACCACGGTCTCTTGGCATCGGCCCGGGCGGACAATGGATACCGCACCTTTCCCGCCGCCGCCGTCACACAGGTCAGGCAGATACAGCGCCTGATCGCTTCCGGCTTCACGCTGGCGGAAATCCGCGGGTTTCCCGACTGCATGCGGCTGATCGAAGGCGCGGCGGCCTGTCCGGAGACGTCCGAGGTGCAGCGCCGGCGGTTGGCATCCGTCGAGCGCCAGATCGCCGACCTCGAGCGCCGCCGCGCCCGGCTGCGCGAGATGCTTGAAGATACCGGCACCCCTTCCCCGCGATGATGCGCGGCGAAGTCCCCCACCCGTAGCGCACGCTTTCATACCGGGATTCCATGGCTACCTCGACGCCCCGCTCCCCCGCCAAGCATGCGCCCAACTGGTTGCGCTGGCTGCCCGGCCTGGCGCTGTTGAAGTCCTATCAGGCCGCATGGCTACCCAAGGACATCGCCGCCGGCCTTGTCCTGACCACCATGCTCGTGCCGGTCGGAATCGCCTATGCCGAAGCCTCGGGGGTTCCGGGCGTCTACGGGCTATATGCCACCATCATTCCCATGCTGGCCTACGCGCTGTTCGGCCCGAGCCGCATCCTGGTGCTGGGCCCGGATTCTGCCTTGGCCGCGCCCATTCTGGCGGTCGTGCTCAGCGTGTCCAACGGCGATCCCATGCGTGCCATCGCCGCGGCCAGCATGATGGCCGTCGTCTCGGGACTGTTCTGCATCGTGCTGGGCCTGATGCGGCTGGGCTTCATCACCGAGCTGCTGTCCAAGCCCATCCGCTATGGCTACATGAACGGCATCGCGCTGACCGTGCTGGTCAGCCAGTTGCCTAAGCTGTTCGACATCTCCATCGACGACGCCGGCCCCCTGCAGGAAATGCAGCAACTCGCGCTGGCCGTGGCCGATGGTCAGACCCATTGGCCAAGCTTCGCGGTCGGCGCCGCAAGCCTGGTAGTGATTCTGCTGCTCAAGCGCTTCGACCGCGTACCGGGCATCCTGATTGCCGTGATCCTCGCGACGCTGGCGGTCAAACTGTTTGGCCTGGACGCCCAAGGCGTAAAAGTGCTGGGCGAGATTCCGCAAGGTTTGCCCAGCCTTGCCTGGCCCTGGCTCAGTAATGCCGATCTCGTCAAGATCGTGCTGGGCGGCTGCGCGGTGGCGCTGATTGCGTTCGCCGACACCAGCGTGCTGTCGCGGACTTATGCCGCGCGCACGCACACGCGCGTGGACCCGAACCAGGAGATGGTGGGACTGGGCGTGGCGAATCTGGCGGCGGGCTTTTTCCAGGGTTTTCCGATCAGCAGCAGCGCGTCGCGCACGCCGGTGGCCGAAGCGGCCGGCTCGCGCACGCAGCTCACCGGCGTCGTTGGCGCACTGGCGGTTGGCGCGCTACTCATCGCCGCGCCGAATCTGCTGCGCCACTTGCCCAACAGCGCGCTGGCCGCGGTCGTGATCGCCGCCGCCATCGGCCTTTTCGAATTCAAGGACTTGCGGCGCATCTACCGCATTCAGCAATGGGAATTCTGGCTTTCCATGCTGTGCTTTGCCGCGGTCGCGGTGTTTGGCGCGATTCCCGGCATCTGCCTGGCGGTGGTCATCGCCGTCATTGAATTCCTGTGGGATGGCTGGCGGCCGCATTTCGCGGTGCTGGGACGCGTGCCCAACCTTCGCGGTTATCACGACCTGAAGCGGTACCCGAATGCCGCGCTGATCGACGGTCTGGTGCTGTTTCGTTGGGATGCGCCGCTGTTCTTCGCCAACGCCGAACTCTTTCAGCAGCGCTTGCTCGAAGCCGTGGAGGCATCGCCCTCGCCCGTGCGGCGCGTGGTCGTGGCAGCCGAACCCGTCACCAGCGTCGACGTCACCTCCGCCGACATGCTGCGCGAACTGTGCGAAACGCTATCGCGCGAAGGCATCGCGCTGCATTTCGCGGAGATGAAGGATCCCGTGCGGGACAAGCTCAAGCGGTTTGAACTGTCGCGGTTGTTCAGCGACGACCATTTTCATCCAACCGTCGGCAGCGCGGTGGACGACTATTTTGGGCGGGAAGATCCTTCTCCAAGCAACACGGAGCGCCACTCATGACGCAAGATGCCGGGCGAAACGCGCTGAATAGCGCCTCGCCGCGCCCAGAAGGACCAAAGCATATGTTGAACTCCGTGCAAACCGGCAGACTCGAACAGCAGCTCGCATTCCTGCGCGAGATCGACCGGCTCAAGACGGTCGTGCGCCAGTCACCGTTGCTGGACAAGAGCCGCAAGGAAAACTCCGCCGAGCACTCCTGGCACCTCGCCATGTACGCGCTTGTTTTAAGCGAATACGCCTGCGGCGCCGTCGACACGACGCGCGTCATGCAGATGCTGCTGTTGCACGACATTGTCGAAATCGACGTCGGGGATGTCCCCATCCACGGCACAACCGGCCACGACATTCAGGCCGCCAAGGAATCCGAAGCCGCGGCGCGGCTGTTCGGCCTGCTGCCCGCGCCGCAAGGCGATGCCTTCCTGGCGCTCTGGCACGAGTTCGAACGGGCCGAAACCGACGATGCCCGATTTGCCAAGGCGCTGGACCGCTTTCAGCCCTTGCTGATCAACGTCTTCACGGAAGGCGGGACGTGGACCGAGAGCGGCGTGTCGTTGGAACAGGTCTTTGCACGATACGGGCCCGCCATCCAGCGCGGCGCGCCGCAGCTGTGGACGGTGTGCGAGGAATGGGTGACGCGGCACTTTGCAGCGCATTAGTTCGGCTTCAGGTCAATGTCTCGAACGACTTGCCCCAGCCGCGTGTAGTCGGCCCGCGCCCGTTCCAACGCCTGTGCCGGTGTGTTGCCCACGATCACCCAACCCAGTTCCTTGAGCTTGCGCTGGACATCGGGTTCTTCAAGCGTGGTCGCCAAAGCCTTCTGCACCGTGTCGATGGCAGCTTGCGGCGTGCCTTTGGGCGCCGCAAGTCCGAACCATCCCGCGGGCACTAAACCCGTGATGCCCAATTCCTTGGCCGTGGGCACCTTGGGGTAGCCCTCGAACCGGTAGTCGCTGGTCACGAACAGCGCGGTCGTCTTGCCCGACGTGACATACGGGATCTGCGAGGCAGCGTTGTCCATCATCGAGTCCACATGGCCGCCCAGGATGTCGTTGACTGCCGGCGCCGCGCCCTTATAGCCAATGATGCTGAGGTTGACGGCCGCCAGCCGCGCGAACGCCGCCTGCGTCAGATGGGCCTGCGTGCCCAGTCCTGCGTTGGCCGACGTCAGGCCGCCTGGCTTCTGCGCGCTAAGCGTCTTGAACGAAGCGTAATCCTGCGCCGGAAAGTCCTTGCCGACGACAAACACAAACGGCACTTCCACCGCGATGGAGATCTGCGCCAAGTCCTCGACGGGGTTGTAGCGCAGCTTGTAGATGTGAGGATTGACTGCGATGGTGCCGCTTGCGCTGAGCAGCAGCGTGTAGCCGTCGGGTGCGGCCCGCACGACATGCTCGGTCGCGATAGAGCCGCCCGCGCCCGGCTTGCTGTCGACGATGACTGGCTGCCCCAGTTTCTTGGACATGGCGTCGGCCAACAGGCGCGTCAAGGTGTCCGATGCCGAACCCGGCGCATACGGATAGACGATCGTGATGGGCTTGGCCGGATAGGCATCCGCCGCTTGGGCAGACGCCATTCCCAGCGACAACAGCAATGCGGCAATCGTGACGCTTGAGCGTTTCATGGTTTTCCCCCTGTTTATCGGGCTGTGTGAATGATCTTTTGTATGACGGGAATGGCAAGCGCCGCATACCAGCAAAGCTCGGAAAACATTGCTTCCCGATACCATCCGGCCTGATGCAGCAGGTTCAAGGAGGCGATGGTCTGACCGTCCCAACGCACGGGCACGTTGACCGCGCTTTCGCAATCCAGGGCAAAGATGCGCTCATGATCGGGAAACGCCGCCTTGCAGGCACTGCGATCCGCGCAAATCCGGGGCCGGCCCTGCTCCACGACCTGGGCATAGAAGTCGCTGTCCGTGCGGATGGGCTTGGCGCCGTCGGTCGGGTAGGCATCGGGCTCACTCGAATAGAACCGGCGGCTCAGTCCTGCCTGCCGGTCAAGGACCAACACGGTGAACAGCCGGTAGCCAACGCGCGCCGACAGCGCCGCCGCCAGGGCCTCCAGGCCGCTTTCCGGCTGCGGGTTCCGCATCAAGGCCGCTGCCACGCTGTCCAGCGCCAGCGCCTGGGAAGTCAAATCACTTGAACGCATCACCGCAGGAATCCCGTTGAATCTTGGAAAGGCATTTTGGGGCGTGCCCCCATATCCCGCCAATGAATAAAGCTGAGATATCCATTACCATTTCCGCATGGATACCGCCCCCACCGACCTTTCCTGGACCCGCCGGCTCAAGCTACGCCATCTGCAGGTCCTCGCCGCCCTGGAAAGCGCCGGCACCGTTACCGCGGCCGCCAAGGCCATGCACATGACGCAGCCGGCGCTGTCGCATTGGTTGAGCGACATGGAAGACCTGGTCGGCACACCGCTTTTTGTACGAGGTCGCACCCTTGAGTTGACCGAGGCCGGACGCGCGCTGTGGCGCTACGCCTGCCGCGTGCTGGGCGACACCGCCCGCACCGGCGAGGAGATCGAAGCGGTAAAGGGTGGCGTGGCGGGCCACCTGCATATCGGAACGATTCTTTCCGCGGCCCCTGTCCTGCTGCCGCGCGCCATCGCGGCGTTGCATCAGCGTGCACCCAATGTTCAGATCGAACTGGTCGAAGGTCTGCTGGAACCTTTGATCGAGCGCGTCGAACGCCGCGAAGTCGATCTCATCATCGGCCCCCTCGACGTGCGCGCCAGCCGATCCGGGCTGTGCACCGAATGGCTGATGACCGACTCGTTCAGCGTCGTCGCCCGGCGCGGCCATCCGCTTGCGCAATTGGCGGCGCCCAAATGGGAAGACACCGGCGGCTATCCCTGGGTCCTGCCTCCGCCCGGCACGCTGTCGCGCGCGCGGCTGGATCAGGCGGTCGCCGATGCCGGCATGCCGCCCCCCAAGCCGGCCGTGGAAACCAGTTCGCTGGTGGCATTGCTGTCGATGCTCCAGGATCGCGACTACATCGCCACGCTGGCCAGTTCGGTTGCGCACATGTATGAACAGCTCAACCTCATCCGCATACTGCGCATGCCGTCGCGCCTGGAATTCGGGCCCATCGGAATGTTGTGGGCAGCGGACTCGCCCAGCATCGTCCTGCCCGCCTTGCGGGAAACGCTCCGTGACGAAGCCCGAAGCCTCCTCTCCATCGCAGGCGCAAGCCCCGCTGCTACTTGACCGTCGCGTATTCCAGGGTCTTGGGCGTATTGGTCAGTACGCGCGGCGTGTCGCCCACGACGACCGTGTCGTCCAGTCGGAAGCCGCCGATACCGTAGGCGTAGATGCCCGGCTCGGCCGAATACACCTCATTGGGCAACAGCGGCCGCTGGCAAAACGCCATGTCTTCGGGGTACTCGTGGTGGATGATGCCCACGGCGTGTCCGGTCCGATGCCGGATGAAATCAGCGAACCCGGCTTTCTCGATCTCGGCCTGCGCCGCCGCGTCGATCATGCAGACAGGATTACCCGTGCGTGCGGCAGCAATGGCGGCTTCGTTCGCCGCCTTTGCCGCCGACCACAACCGGACCTGCTCGGCCGAGGGCGTGCCGCAGAACCAGGTGCGCTCGTTCTCGATGGTCAGGCCATTGAGCCGGGGAATGACGATGTTGACCAGCACATCCCCTTCCTTGATGCGCGCGCCGCACGACGCGCCGTCGCCATGCGGCGAGGCAGAGGCCGGACCGCTCAGGGTCCAGCACCGGATCACCTCGAAATGCTCGCCCGGAAAGCGCGTGGCGGCTTCCTGCACAAACAGCGAGGCCATCGCGAAGTCCAGTTCCTGCACCAGGCGGCCCGGCTGGATGTTCTCGCGGTAGCGGTCTTGAATCCAATCCGAAATGGACGCCGCGGCCGCCATCACGGCCAGCTCCTCTTCGTGCTTCTGCCAGCGCAATGACCGGCACTCCGGCGTAGCCGGCCGCACCACGATCTCGGGCAGGATGCGGGCAACCTGCGCCAGCACCGGGCTGCCGCCTTCGACCGCAACCCGCGAGCGCGCCAGCCCCGCTCCCCTCAGCCTTGCGGCCACCAGCTCGGGTAGCTGTCCGATCAGCGGCAGCCGGTTCGTCACGCGCGGATGCTCGGCGTAGTAGCTGATGTCGGTGATCCACACCTTGCCCTGCTCCTGCGAAAACCGCATATGGTGCGTGGACAGCTCGTTCATGACGAGGAAAGGATCGCCGCTGCGCGGCACCACCGCAAAGATCGGACGCTCCCACGGCAGCACGTCCGTGTGGAAGTTGGTCGCAAACTGGAAAAAGTCGGCCGACGTGAAGACGATGGCGTCGACGGCCAGTTCGTCCATCAGCGTGTTCATCTTGTCCAGCCGGTAGCGCCAGACAGCATTGGTGAGTTTGGGCATGGTGATTCCTTGTGAGTCGGGGTCAGTCGTTGCTCAGGCCAAGCTGGCGGATCAACGGTCCCCAGGTGGCGCTGTCGCGCTGCGTCCATTGCGCAACCGTTTCCGGCGCGGAAGGCAGCGGCTCCAACTGCAATTCCTGCAGGCGCGCCATGACCGCGGGGTCGTCGAAAAAGCGGCGGGTTTCGGCGTTGAGCCGATCAATGGCGTGGGCAGGCGTGCCCTTGGGCGCGACCAGCGCATACCAGCCGGGCAGCGGGAAGTCGGCCATGCCAAGTTCGCCCAGCGTCGGCACATCCGGCACGCTCGCCGCGCGCGTGGCGCCCACGACGGCCAGCGGGACAACCTTGCCGGCCTTGGCCTGCACCTCGCCGGTGTTCAGGACGTCAGCCATCAACTGCGTCTGGTTCGCCATGACGCTGGTCAGGCCGGCGGCCGCTCCGTTGTACGGCACGTGCGTAAGCGCCATGCCCATGCGCTTGGCCAGCATCTCCACGACCAGATGCGTGGAGTTGCCCTTGCCCGCCGAGGCAAAGTTCAACGCACCCGGATTGGCCTTGGCCTGCTGGACCAGTTCGTCCAGCGAGCGGATGCCCGTCTGCGTGCCGGCGACCAGCAGAAACGGTGTGTTGACCAGCAGGCTGATGCCATCAAAATCCCGCGCGGGCTGGTATGGCAGGTCCTTGTACATATGCGGGTTGAAGGCCAGATACGAGATCCCGCTGACCAGCACCGTGTATCCATCCGCCGGCTGCTTGGCGACGTAACTCGACGCCAGGATGCCATTGGCGCCGGGACGGTTCTCCACGACCACGGGCGTCTTCAAATGGCGCGACAGATAATCGGCCCACAATCGTCCGATGACATCCGTGCCGCCTCCCGCCGCCTGCGGCACCACCAGTTTGATCGGCCGCGCCGGATAATCCGCGGCAACTGCCGCCGTGCTTGCAAGCAACGCGCACGCAACCCCTGCCACCCGGCAGACGCGCGCCAGAAAACTTCCCTGCATGTTTGTATTTCCCCTTGATCCAACAAATGCGCCGTCGGGTGACGGCATGGCATAAAGCCAGTCGGATTATGGGGAGATTGGGCATTAGCGCCCAATGAATAAACCTGAGGGTTCCATAAGCGTAATTGCATGGCAGCTGCACGCGGAAGGCGTCCTTCGGATTGCGCGGGCGCCTTCCGCCATGGAGTCCGACCGTGCGGCCGGGGCGCCTGCCTAGGGCCTGCCCGCCGCTGTGATCACGATCTCCACGCGCCGGTTCTTGGCCCGGCCTTCCGGGGTCGAGTTGCTGGCGACCGGCCGCGCCTCGCCGAACCCTTCAGCGGAAATCGTATTTGGCGATACGCCCTTGGCGATCAGATAACGCGCCACGTTGTCCGCTCGCGCGGATGACAGTTCGAGATTGGAGGGAAACTGCCGCTTCAATGCCGGCCCGATGGGTTCGTTGTCGGTGAACCCTTCTACGACGACCTGCTTGCCCTGCAGATTGGAAAGCGTGGGCACGATCTTGGCCAGCGTATGTTCGCCTTTGGAACTGAGACTCCACCCGCCTTCGGGAAACAGAATCTCGTTCACCATGGTGACCTTCAGTTCGTTCTGAAACTGAGTAATCTGCACTTGGTCGCCGCTCAGTTCGGCCGAGAGCTGTTTGTTGAGCGCGGAATATTCCGCTGCCAGCTGCGCCTCTTTGTCGTAGGTCTGCTTGGTCACGCAACCCGAAACCGCCAATACTACGCACAGCGCCAAGATGGTTTTGTGTAGTGTCATTGCGATTCTCCGTCAGGTTTGTAAGCCAAATAAAAAGAGGCCTCGCCTCTCGTTGGCTTAGGTAATATCCGAAGGCACATCACTCCGATTTCTGCCAGGCAGGAAGCGCGCTAGCAGATTCTCGCAACTACACGCGAAGAATAAGCACAAGTGAATGACGCCACCACTCATATGACGCCAACGCCGGGGCCGCAGGGCACGGATGCCGGGGAGTGTGTGCCGGCGGCGGAATCAGACACTGGCGCGGACTGCGAGTATCTGGCCACCGTCATCTCGCACATCCGCATTCAGATGCAGGCTGGCGCCGTCTCCATCGACAGCACGGCCAAGGCGATGGGCACTAGCGTGCGCACCCTGCAACGCGTACTGCGTCGCGAAGGCGGCGTCAGCTTTCGTGAGCTATCCAATATCGCGCGTCTGCGTCGCGCTGAAGACCTGCTACGGGGCAGCGCGGTTTCCATCACGCAGATCGCCATGGATTCTGGTTATTCCACACCGGCTAATTTTTCCCGGGCATTCAGGAAAGCAAGTGGCGTCGCGCCGCACACGTACCGGCAGGAGGCGCAGGCGGCGCGTGTCAGCCCGTGACGCTAGCATCCCGCCAGCGCCTGCCGGCTGATGTCCAGCACCCACTGAACGAAAGCCTTCACCGCCGCTGTCGCCCGCACCTGCGGATAGACAATCGAAATCTGCACCGGCTCGCACCGCGCATCCGCCAATACCTCGCGCAAGCGGCCGCTGCGCAGATACGGAGACGCCGCGAGCGCCGACAGTTGAATCAGGCCCAGCCCCTCCAGGCCGCAATGCAGATAGGCCTCGGTCTCGTTGACCGAATAGCGGCTTGGCAAGGCCATTGGCACATTTTCACCGTCAACACGGAACCGCCAATCCAGCGGCCGGCCGGTGGCGTTGGACAGATAGTTGACTACCCGATGCGCGTGCAACGCTTCTACCGATTTCGGCTCGCCGAAGCGGCCCAGGTATTGGGGCGATGCGCAGGTCACCCATGCAAGGTGGCCAAGGCTGCGCGCCACCAGCGTCGAATCCGTCAGCTCGCTGCTGCGAATGGCGCAGTCGAGGACGAAATCCGTTCTCTGCGGCGTTGAACCCAATATCCGAAACTCTTATATCTGAAATGACCGTAAACCTATAGTTCTTTAGAACCCGTTGACATAAAGAGGGGCATTGCCGATGATGCGGAAGGCCGCAAGCGCTGGGCCGCCATAAGCACAACACCGCGCTCGCCCTGCGGGACGCGGCAACCAGAGAGGCAAGCCATGGAGACAACCCCACGCAACCCCGCACGGCGCCGCCTGCTGGCTGGCAGCGCCAGCGCCCTGGCCGCGGCCGGTCTGAGCGCCAGCGGCATCGCGCGCGCCAGCGATGCGCCCGCCAAGCCCGCCGCCGCGCCTGCAACTGCGCCCGCAGCCAAGCCCGCGGCCGCATCCACGGCGAAGCCCCTGCCGGCGTACGCGGCCTGGAAGGACGCCGACAGCGTCATCGTGCACAGCGCCAACACCATCGAGACGCGCCGCAGCGCTTTTGGCGACGGCATCATCACGCCGTCGCGCCAGCTCTATGTCCGCAACAACCTGCCGCCGCCGGACGCCGCCATCCTGAACGACCGGGACGGCTGGAAGGTCGAGATCCAGGGCGTCAAGCAACCGCGCTCGCTGACCGTGGGCGACCTGAAGACACTGGGCGTGGAATCGATCGCCACGGTGCTGCAGTGCTCCGGCAACGGCCGCGGCTTCTTTCCGCACAAGCCCAGCGGCACGCCGTGGGAAGTGGGCGCGGCAGGCTGCGTGATGTGGACGGGGGTGCCGGTGCGCACGCTCGTGGAATACCTGGGCGGCCTTGATGGCACGCCCGCCTTCATGACCGGCACCGGCGGCGAGGTGCTGCCCGAAGGCCTGGATCCGAAATCGCTGCTGGTCGAACGCTCGGTGCCGCGCGAGGCCATGCAGGACGCCATGCTGGCCTGGGAGATGAACGGCGAGCCGTTGTCACTCGCCCACGGCGGCCCGTTGCGGCTGATCGTGCCGGGCTATACCGGCGTGAACAACGTCAAGTACATCAAGCGGCTGGCGTTCACCGCCGAGCAAAGCCCCGCAAAGATCCAGCAGACCGGCTACCGCCTGACGCCGATGGACGCCAAGCCCAGCCCTGATCAGCCGTCGGTCTGGGCCATGGAGCCCAAATCGTGGATCAACGCGCCGGGCGCAAACGGCCAGCCCGTGAAGGCTGGACGCGTCGTGGTGCGCGGTGTGGCGTTTGGGGGCATGCACGCGGTCAAGCGTGTGGATGTGTCGATTGACGGGGGAAAAACCTGGAAAGCGGCCGCGCTAATCGGACCGGATCTCGGCAAGTACGCGTGGCGCCAGTTCGCGCTGCCGGTGGAACTGACAGTGGGCCAGCACATGCTGGTCAGCCGCGTCGAAGACACGCAGGGCAACGTGCAGGTGGAGAATCGTTTCGAGAACGCGCCGGGCTACATCAACAGCAGTTGGCGCGACCACGGTCTGGCCATCAATGTGTCTTGAGGATGGCGGAATCGATGCAAAACCGTGAAGCAAAGCAGCAAATTGCATCCCGCCGCCCCGTCGGGTGGCGGGTCCGCACCGCGTTCGCCGCGGGCGCTTGCCTGCTTGCGGGCGCTGCAGCATGGGCGGCGGAACCGCCCAATGCCGAGGCGGGCCGCGCCTTGTTCCTGAAGTCGACAACCCCGGCCTGTGCCGTCTGCCACACGCTGGCCGATGCCGGCGCGGCCGGGACCATCGGACCGAACCTGGATGAACTGAAACCCGACGCCAACCGCGTCACGCAGGCCGTGCGCAACGGGATCGGCGTCATGCCGGCGTTCGAGGCCTTGAGCGATGCGGACGTGCAGGCGTTGGCGCAGTATGTGTCGGGCGCGACCGGGGCACAGTAGCCGGTGCGCGTGTCAGATCACCTGACCCACATCGATACGATTGCCGTCCGGGTCCTCGAACACGAACGCCCGCAGGCCGTAATCCTTGTCCTGCAGGCTTTTCACGATCCGTAAGCCGTACTGCTGGCACACGGCAAACAGCGCGTCGACGTCATCGACCATCAGGTGAGCCACATTGAATTTGGCGGCTTGATGGCCGGGCTGCAAGGTCAGATGCAGCTCGCCTTGATCGCGCTTCAAGATCATGAAGCCGACGGGACTGCCGTTCTCGAAGGTTTTGCTAAAGCCCAGGACGCCGGTGTAGAAATCGTGGGCACGACGCATGTCCTTGACGGGCAGCATGGCTGCAATCCGGCCGAAGCGGACATCGTGGTTGACGTTTTTGGTCATGTTGGAGACTCAGGTTGCGAAGCCGCACTCACCTCCAGACGTGCTGGTCAACATTCACGCGCTTCATTGTTTGGAACAGCAGGACGGTGCCCACGACGTGCAATCTATCCGTATCACGCGGCCTGCGCAACCGCGGCGCCTGCGCAGCAAGGGACGCCGCCGCTGCCATGGTAGGCTCTTTGACTGCCAGACTCTGCCAGCCAGACTCTTCCGACCAGATAGGCTGGCCACCCTCTTCCGACGAAGCGATCCCTCATGATGCTCCGACCGTTCACTCTGCTGCTTGCCGCCCTGGCGTTATCGCCCGCCCTCCAAGCTGAACCCGCTGTGAAAGGGTCCGCCTGGACGCCACCTGGACCCACCGCATGCCGCGTTTCGGGCTGGACGACCAATGACAAGCCCGCGATCCTGGTGCGCGCGTCACCCTCCGCCAGCGCCAAGCAGGTCGGCGCGCTGCCCACCACGCGCGGCGACAGTCCCGATCCCGAGGTCGACCTCTACAGCGTCACCTTCGACGTGACCGAGGCGCGTGACGGCTGGCTGAAGATCAGGAACGCCAGCGACGCCATGAGCGGCAGCGACCGCAGCCCGCCGCGGCCCGTCTATCAAGGCGAAGGCTGGATCGCCGCCGGGGACGCCCAGGTCGGCATTCAATCGGCGCGGGGATACGCCCGCCCGGACGCCGGCAGCGAACGTTTGCTGGACCTGGGCAGCGACTGGTTGACCGAACGTGCCACCTTGCGCGGCATCGTGGCGTGCGACAGCGAATGGCTGCTGCTGGATTACGAGATGCGCCACAGCGCCACATGGGAACTGCTGGCCGACAAGGACCGCACGCGCGGACGCGCGTGGTTTCGCGGCGTGTGCGCATCGTCCGAGACGACCTGCGATATGCGATCGGTCGACCAGTAACGCGTGCTACCGCCGCTCCAGCGGCCACACCTCCACGACGCCATGCGCCACCGCACAGGGCGTGCGGGACACTTTCTCGATGGCCTCGGCCAAATCAGCTGCCTCGATGACGGCAAAGCCCGCGAGCGGCAGCGGCGCGTTCAGGTACGGCCCCTGCACCGTTTCGACGCCCGCCGCGTCCGGATTGCGCACTTGCACCGGCGTCCCCGCCACGCCCATCAGCACGCCCGCGTTCTGCAGGGCGGCATCGTGCGCATGGGCGGCATCGCGAATGGCTTTGTCCGTGCTGTCATAGCCCTGCTGATCGCCATAACCGATCGTGATGAACATGGGCATGGTCTTCTCCTGTGACGTGTACGGCGCGCTGCGCCCGTCCCGAAGGTTTTAACACTGCGCCAATGCGTGCATGTCCGGCCCCCGGCACTGTCGCACGCACTGTGCGGCCCGTTCGGCATTAACCGCCCCCGGGTCTGATTCAGCCTTGACACGCTACCGACCAACTAGTAGATTGGTCCATCGCTTAGCCCAGCCAGACGCCCATGCTCCCTTCCTCAATCGCCCCGACAAGTGCGGTCAGAACCGACGATGCCGGGGACGCGTACCGCACCGAACGCGTGGGCGCTCAACTGCGCGCAGATCGCGTCGCACGCACGCCGCCGACACCGTTCCATCGCATCTACGCCACACGCGCGCCGGCCCTGCCGACCAGTGCCGCGCAACGCCCCCGGGCTCCCGCGGATCACAACCTGGCGCCGTCTGCGGACCTGCTGCATGACGATTACACGGCGCACTGCCTGAAGCTTGCCGTGCAGGCGTTTCACGCGCAGTTGGCAAGGCTGGACGCGCGGACGGCAGCGGCAAGTCAAGCCGTGAAAGACGAACAGACGCGGCTTGAGGCGCGCGCCGAGGCGGAGCATGATCTGGGCACGATCGACGCGCTGCTGCCGCTGCAGGCGTATCGATATGCCGTCGGCATCCCGACCGTGCTCGCGCCCGCGCTGCCGGCCGTGACAGGCACGCCGCCGCCGATGGTCGCGCCGGTTACCGCGGCCGCCAAGGCACGAAGCGCAGCGGAACACGCCGGCGTCGCCGACTACACGCCCCGCAAGCCGCGCAAGCCCATCCCTGACGATCTGTCGCAATAGCCGCCATGCTCGAACTCCCCCACACCTCCCGCATCGAAGGCAACGCCATCCGCTGGGGCAAGCTCGGCAACGGTCCCGCGCAGGTCGCCATCCACGGCACACCGTTTTCATCGCAGGTGTGGCGCAGGATCATTCCGCTGCTCGCGGACCGCAGAACCGTCTATTACTTTGATTTGGCGGGCTACGGTGCGTCCGAGATGCGGGACGGCCAGGATGTGTCGCTGGGGGTGCAGAACCGGCTATTGGCGGCGCTGTTCAAGGAATGGGATCTGGACCGCCCCGATGTACTGGCGCACGATTTTGGCGGTGCGACGGCGCTGCGCGCTTATTACCTGAACGGGCTGCGCTACGCGTCGCTGACCATCTTCGATGCGGTGGCGCTGGCGCCATGGGGATCCCCCTTCGTGCAGCATGTCCGTCAGCACGAGGCCGCGTTTTCCGGCATGCCGGATTACATGCACCGCGCGCTGTTGAAGGCCTATCTGCAGACCGCGGCACACAACCCGTTGTCGGATGAAGCGCTGGACGTGTACAGCCGCCCATGGCTGGGCCCCGTCGGCCAGCCGGCGTTCTACCGGCAGATCGCGCAAATGGATCAGAAGTACACGGACGAGGTGCAGGGCTTGTACGGTCGCATGGATTGCCCGGTGCAAGTGCTGTGGGGCGAACAGGACGCGTGGATCCCGCACGAGCGCGGCGAGACGCTGGCAGCATTGATTTCGGACCGGCCGCTGATATCCGTGCCGAATGCCGGCCATCTTGTGCAGGAAGACCGGCCCGAAGCCATTGTGGCCGCCGTGTTCAGGCAGCTTGGAGCAGCGATTTAGTGTAAGGATGGCTCGGGCTATCCCAAACCTGCTTTCGCGCGCCCGCTTCCACGATTCTGCCTTCACGCATGACCAGAATTCGATCCGCGATGTAGCGGATTACCGCCAAGTCATGCGAGATGAACAGATAGGACAGCCCAAAAGCTTCTTTCAGTTCCGCCAGCAGATTCAGAATCTGCGATTGGATGGACACATCCAGCGCTGACACGGGTTCGTCCAGAATCAGGAACGATGGTCGCAGGATCAAGGCGCGCGCGATGCCGATGCGCTGACGCTGTCCACCCGAGAATTCGTGCGGGTGGCGATGGCTGGCGGACGCGGGCAGGCCAACACGATCAAGCGTCTCGAAGATGCGCGCAGCGCGTTCTGCCTTGCGCGACACGCCGTGCAGCGATAGCACCGCATCCAGGATGTCGAAGACAGTCCGCCGTGGGTTAAGCGAGCCGTAGGGATCCTGAAACACCATCTGCATCCGGCTGCGCCACGGCTTGACCTGCCTTTCCGACATCGCGGTAAGGTCCGCACCATCAAACACGATGCGGCCGGCCGACTGTGGAATCAGCCGCAGCAACGTGCGCGACAACGTTGACTTGCCGCACCCCGACTCTCCCACCAGCCCTATCGTCTCGCCCCGGCTCAGCTCGAACGACACGTCTTCGACCGCATGGAACATGCTGCCATCGCGTTTGCGGTATGACGTGCGCAGGGCCTCGACCTTCAACAAGGGCGCGGGTGCAACGTCACGATGCCCGCCACATGCGGACAGCGCAGGCGTGACCAACGTGATAGCGCGCGCACCGGTGTCCGCGTCGACGCCGTGGCGGATCTCCGGCAGCCGCGTTTGACGGTAGTGCACGTCCTTGCCCGCGTGCAGCGATGCGCCAACCAGCCCTGCCGTGTAGGGATGCTTGGGCAGCTCGAATATCGTGCCGGCGCGCCCCTCTTCCACCTTTTCGCCATCAAGCATCACCAACACCCGGTCTGCCCATCGGGACACCAGGCCCAGATCGTGCGTGATGAGAATCAGCGCCATCGACAGATCGCGACGCAGCGTGTCCAGCAACTCCAGAATGTGCGCCTGCACGGTCACGTCCAGCGCGGTGGTGGGTTCGTCGGCGATGAGCAGTTTGGGCGAGCAGGCAACCGCCATGGCGATCATGACGCGCTGGCGCTGCCCGCCGGACAGGTTGTGCGGATAATCGTCGTGCCGCCGGCCGGGTTCCGGAATTCTTACCAAATCCAGCAGCTCGATGGCGCGGGCACGCGCCGCCGCCGCGGACAGCCCGTGATGGCGGCGCAGGGTCTCGCCGACCTGTGCGCCTACGGTGTGCACCGGATTCAACGAGGTCATCGGCTCTTGGAAAATCATCGACAGGTCGCGCCCACGGATCGTGCGTAGCGACGCTTCGGGCAGGCCGACAAGGTTGCGCCCTTGCAGCAGGATATCTCCGCTTACTGAAGCCTGCGGGGCAAGCAACCCCGACAGCGCTAGAGCGGTCGAGGACTTCCCGCAGCCGGATTCGCCGACGATCGCCAGCGTTTCTCCCTGCGCGACCGAAAAGGACAGTTGCTTGACGGCGTGATGGCTGCCGCGGCGACCGCGGAAATGAACATCAAGCCCGCGCACTTCCAGCAGTGCGGCGGCGTCGCGGGGCGTGGCAGTTCGAAGTGTGGAAATCATGCGCGTGCCGCCAGTCTGGGATTGAATGCGTCGTTGATCGCGTCGCCCACCAGATTCAGCGCCAGCACCGTCAGCACGATGGCCACGCCTGGCACTGCGGACAGATACCACGCGGTGCGCAGCATTTCGCGCCCCTCCCCGATCATGCTGCCCCACGACACGGCGTTGGGATCGCCCAGCCCCAGGAACGACAGCGCCGATTCCATGAGGATTGCGGTGGCCACGAGCACGGACGTCGTCACGATGACCGGCGGCAAGGCATTGGGCAGGATCTCGCGGAAGATGACCCAGGCGTTGCCGAACCCCTGGCTGCGCGCCGCCAGTACGAATTCGGATTCGCGCAGCGAGCGGAACTCGGCGCGCACCAGCCGCGCGGTCACGGGCCAGCATGCCGATCCAATCGCTAGCAGGATGAGCCAGACAGACGGCTGGCCTATCGTCACGATGACGATGACGAACAGGAACGTCGGCACGGTCTGCACCAACTCTGTAAAGCGAACCAAAACGTCGTCGACCCACCCGCCGTAATAGCCCGAAATCGCGCCGACCAGAATACCGATCGTCAGGCTGATGACGGCCGCCACGGCGCCAACCGACAGCGAGACGCGTGCGCCATGTGCCAGACCCGCAGCAACGTCACGCCCCAGCGAATCCGTTCCAAGCAGAAAGGCGGCGTCCTGGCCGGGCCACACCAGGGCCGGCCCGACCATGTCCTGCGGATCACCGGGAAACAGCACCGGCGCGAAAACTGCGACCAGCACCGCGGAAAGCAGGATAGCGAGGCCGGCCAATGCTGCGGGATCGCGCAGAAATCCCCCCCAGGCGGCGCGCCATCTGCCCGGATCACGGGCGGATGCGGAGAGGTGGGTATTCTGGCGCAGAGGGCCAGTGCGAGATTGTGCGATCGCGTCGTTCATCGTGTCGTTTCGAGAAAATGCAGGCTAATGGCCCGCGTCAGCGAACCTGGATTCGCGGGTCCAGCGCGGCCTGCAGCAAGTCCACCACCATGTTGACCACGATCACCAGCAAGGAGGAGCAGAACAGGATGCCCAACAGCACCGGATAGTCGCGCGCAAGAATCGATTCCAGCACCAGACTGCCCAGGCCTGGCCAATTGAATACGGTCTCGATCACCGTCGCGCCGCCCAGCAACGCGCCGAAGTGCATGCCGATCAGCGTCGTGACCGGAATCAATGCATTGCGCAGCACATGGCGCACCGTGATGACCGCCGGCGACAAGCCTTTGGATCTGGCCGTACGCACGAAATCCTGCTTGCTGACTTCCAGCATCGCTGCGCGGGTCAGCCGCGAAAACACCGCTAGATACAGACCCGCCGTCGTCAGCATCGGCAGCAGCAGATGCCGCGCCTTGTCGGCCACCGCGTCCCAACCCGTCAGCCCCGCACCGATGGTGTGGCTGCCACTGGTCGGCAGCCAACCCAGCGTGACCGCGAACAGCACGATCGCCATCAAGCCCAGCCAGAACGTCGGCGTGGAGTACAACAGCAGGACCAGCACGGAGATCAGCTTGTCCTGCCAGCGCCCGGCATACAGGGACATCAGCACGCCCAGCACAACGCCGGTTAGCGTAGCCAGCAACAGCGCCGCCCCCATCAGCAGCAAGGTATTACCGAGGCGATCAAGAATGAGTGTGGTGACGGGCAGGTTGTGGCGGGCCGACATGCCCAGATCGAAATGAGCAAGGTGCGACAGATAGTTGCTCAACCGCTCACCCATCGACAGGTGCAGGCCGAAGTGGTGTTGCAGTTGCGCCAAGCTCTCGGCCGTGGCCCCGCCGGATTCCGCCGCCACGACGTCCGCGGCGTTGCCCGGCACCCATTCCAGCAACAGGAAGTTAAGAACGATGATGCCCAGCACGGTCGGAATGGCCTGGAGGGCATTCCTGCGAAACACGGCCAGCAGTCTGGACAGCTGGGCGCCGTTGAAGTTGCTCATAGCGATGCACAGGTTCGCAGCCGCCTGCCGCAAACGTGTCTGTTGAATCCGAATAATCGTCAAGCTCGGCATTGTCGCGATCGGCTTGCGACGCTGGCAACGAAGAATATCGAATTAGCAAACGCGGCGGCCGAGTATCGGGATAAGTAAATAAGACGCCAATCGTTGTTGTGCGTGGCAAAGCGGTTCAACATTTCGCCCTCTCAATTCTTTAAATATCGAGCGCCGGCGCAAGCGCGGCATTCGTAAAAAAGGGCAGATATGCAGTCGAAGACAATGCGCCGGTTGGCGATGATGCTGGCGTGGATTCCCGCCGCGGCAAGCGTGGCGGCGCACGCGCAAAACGCACAGCAGCCGCAGCCTGGAGGCACGCTCACATTCCTGATGGCGCAGGAACCCACCGCGCTGGTGTCGCTGGTCAATCCGAAGGTCGAAAACCGCAACGTCAGTGCAAAGGTCACAGAAGGTCTGCTGCGCTATGACCTGCAGTTCAAACCGCAACCGCTCCTGGCCACCGAATGGAACATCACCGAGGACGGCCTGCGTTACACGTTCAAACTGCGCACCGGCGTCAAGTTTCACAACGGAACGGACTTCACCTCGGCCGACGTCAAGTACTCGATCCTGAAGCAGCGCGAGATCGGCCCGCGCGGCCGAATCACGTTCGCCAACGTCCAGGATGTTGAAACCCCCGACCCGCACACGGCGATCATCGTGCTGAGCAAGCCTGCGCCCTATTTGCTGAAGGCGCTGTCGTCCGCGGAGACTCCCATCGTCTCGCAGCAGCGTTATGGCGACGCGGATCCGCTGGTGCACGACAACAACAACCACCCGATCGGCACAGGTCCGTTCAAGTTCAAGGAATGGTCCAAAGGCAGCTATGTCGTGCTGGAAAAGAACCCCGATTACTGGCGCAAAGGGCATCCCTACCTCGACCGCGTGATCTATCGCTTCATCAAAAACACGGCATCGATATCGGCGGCCATCGAAACCGGCGAAGCCAACGCGGCGTTGAACGTGGCCGTGTCTGACCTGGATCGCCTGTCGGGCAACCCCAAGCTTGCCATCGACGACACCTACGACGAGTTCCTGAGCAACGTGTTGTTTCTGGAGTTCAACCTGGACAATCCGATCCTGGCAAATCCGAAGGTGCGTCACGCGCTGGCGCATGCCATCGACCGGAATTTCATTGCCAACACCGTCTACTACAAGCGCGCCAGCGTCGTGAATTCGCCGATTCCGTCCATTCTTGCCCAGTATTACGACGACAGCGCCTTCAACTATCCCGTTGACCTTGTGCGCGCCAACACCCTGCTCGACGAAGCCGGCTATCCGCGCAAGGGGAGTGATGGCCGCTTCTCACTGCGCCTGGCGTTCATGCCGTCAGCCGACTTCAAGCGCACGTCCGAGTACATCCGCGCGGCGTTGAACCGCGTGGGCGTAAAGGTGGAGATTGTCGATGGCGACCTGCCCACGTTCATCAACCGGCTCTACAAGGAACGCAGTTTCGATCTGAGTGTGAATGGTTTGGGACGCCTGTTTGATCCCACGGTGGGCGTGCAGCGCTTTTACTGGTCCGACGGCATCAAGAATCCCTTGCCCTTCGTCAACGCGGCGCATTACAACAATCCGCGTGTGGACGACCTATTCCGCGCCGCCGCCGTCGAAACCGACGATACGCGCCGCGCCGCGACCTTCAAGGAGATCCAGGGCATCGTCGGCAAGGACCTTCCCACGCTTCCGCTGGTGACCGTGCCGTCAACCCTGCAGGTCTATCAGAAGCGTGTCCACAACCTGAACAACAGCGTGGACCTGACCGCCGGAGACTTTTCCGACACGTGGCTGGAACATTGAGAGGAGCCGAACCGTGAGCCAACAGCAACTCCCCTCTTTCGCCTACTTGGAAGCGCTGGCGTTCGCGCCTGCGCGTGAGCAGGCGCGGGCCCTCGCAACGGGCGAAGTCACCGCCATCGAACTGCTGGACCATGTGCTTGCGCGCATCGACCGGTACAACCCGCAACTGAACGCGGTCATCGCACGCGACGATGAAGGAGCTCGCCAGGCCGCACGCGCGGCCGACGCCGCCCTGGCTCGCGGCGAGCGCAAGCCGTTGCTGGGCGTGCCGATCACAGTGAAGGAAAACTTCCACGTCGCGGGCCTCGCGACGTGCGTGGGCAATCCCGACTACGCGCACAACGTCGATACCGACGACGCGCCGGCCGTCAGCGCGCTGCGCGAAGCCGGCGCCGTGCTGATCGGCAAGACGAACGTTCCGCTCTCGCTTGCCGATCTGCAGACCTACAACGCGGTCTATGGCGTCACACGCAACCCCTGGAATCTGCACCGCTCGCCAGGCGGCTCTTCAGGCGGGTCCGCCGCTGCCATCGCGGCCGGATTCGGCGCATTGGAGCTAGGCACTGACATTGGCGGGTCAATTCGCGTGCCAGCGCATTTCACGGGCGTCTTCGGCCACAAGCCGACATTCGGCTTGGTCTACAACGGCGGCACCGGCGCGCCCTCCGGCAGGCAGACGTTGCGCGATTTGACCGTGGCCGGGCCGCTTGCGCGCACCGCCGAGGACCTTGAACTGGCGTTGCAACTGCTGCTTAACCGGGATCCCCTGGCAAGCAAGGCATGGCGGGCGACGTTGCCTGCCGCGCGGCACGACGACCTGCGCAAGTTCCGGGTGCTGCTGTTGACGGCCTGGCCCGGGCAGCGTCAGTCCCGGTCCGAACGACTGGTCGAAACGCGGCTGCGACAGGGACTGGAAGCCGCGGGCGTGACCGTGACGCTTCCTGAAGAGGCCGCTGGGTTGCTGCCCGATCTGAATGCCGCGCATGTCGTGTATCGCAGCCTGCTGGGCGCGTCGTTGCCACGGCCAACGGGTGCGGCAGCGCAGCCGGCTGACACGGAAAGCGAAGAGACTGCCGTGACGGCATGGAAGCGCGGCCCGTATCTCTCACACGCGGAGTGGCTGCACAAGCACGAGCAACGGCTGAGATTGCGCCAGCAATGGGAGGCATTCTTCGAGCACTTCGATGTGGTGCTAAGTCCGGTGCTGTCGGCCACGGCCTTTGCGCACGACCATTCGGAACCCAAGGATGCGCGCAGTTTTCCGGTCGCGTTTGACGAGGGTGTGACGCAGCTTCGCTTCGCGGATCTGTTCAACTGGGCCGGTCTGCCGGTCCTGCCTGGCTTGCCGGCCACCAGTTTTCCGCTGGGCCTGGACGACGACAACCTGCCCATCGGCGCCCAGGCCGTCGGGCCTTATCTGGAAGACCTGACGCCTATCCGCTTCGCCGCCCTGTTCACGGCGCAGCGAGGGGGATTCCAGGCGCCGCCGGGTTTCGCTGACGACGCGCAGCCCGAACGCACAGGCGCCTAGACTGCGCGGGGTTTTCCGACGAGCAGCGGTTCGGCCAATCGCTTAGCCACGCACCCGCGCCGGATTTCCCACCACCTTCGCGCCCGCGGGCACGTCGCGCGTGACCACGCTACCCGCGCCGATGATGGCGTCGTCCCCCACCGTGACCCCCGGCAGGATGATCGCGCCGCCGCCGATCCACACCTGCTTGCCGATGTGCACGGGACGGCCGAACTCCAGCATCGCGCGACGCTGCTCGGCGTCGTGCGGATGGTCCGCCGTATAGATCTGCACGGCCGGGCCGATCTGCGTGCCTTCGCCAATGGTGACTTGCACGACGTCGAGGATCACGCAATTGAAGTTCATGAAGACGTTCGCGCCCAGCGAGATGTTGTAGCCGTAGTCGCAATGAAACGGCGGGCGGATCAGCGCACCCTCGCCCACGCTGGCAAGGCGTTCGCGCAACAGCGCGTGCCATTGTTCGGGCGGCTCGCCCAGCAAGGCGTTATACCGCTTCATCCAGGCGCTCGCGGCAAGCTGGTCCGCCTGGATCTCGTCGTCGGCGGCCGTGTACAGCTCTCCTGCCAGCATCCTCTGCTTCTGCGTACGTGTCATGGCTGATCTCCTGTCCGGATCAGCCAGCATACCGAAGATCGCTGGCGCTATGCCGCCTGCGGCACGACGCCCACATATCGGCCGCGCGGTCGGATGACCTGCGCCACGCTGAGCTGCTCCAGGCAGTGCGCCAGCAGGCCAATACTGCGCGCGGTGGCAAACAGCCCGAACGCCGCGTCGTCCGGCAGCCCGCAGTGCGCCGCCAGCGCGGCCAGCGCCACGTCGATGTTGGGATGCAGGCCGGTCAGTTGCGTGGCCTTATCGATGAAACGCGTGATGACCTCGGCCGGCTCAAACTGGGCTAGCAACGCCGCCGCGCGCGGATCTCCATCGGGATACAGATGATGGCCGAAGCCCGCCAGCGGCAGGCCCGTGGACAGATAGTGCGCGATCACCTGATCTTCACCCTGGCGCGCCACGTCATCGAACAGCGCCCTGACGCGGCCGGAGGCGTCGCCGTGCAACGGTCCGGACAAGGTGGTCAGACCCGACAGCAGGCACGCCGGCAACGATGCGCCGGTAGAGGCCGCAATGCGCGCGGCAAACGCCGAGCTGGTCAGTTCGTGGTCTACCAGAAGAACCATGGCGGTACGCAGCAGCTCCGCAGCCTGCGGCGACAGCTTCCAGCTTTGCGCAAACCGCAGATGCAGCGGCCCCTTGCCGGGCTGCGCGCCAAACGCGTTGGCCAGTTGGCCGACCAGGCTCTGGCATTCGGTGTGCAGAACGCGGGTCATGCGGCCATGCGTGGAGTGCCCCGTCGCAGCCAACGCCGCCAGCGACGTGAAGGCAGCCACGCGGCCCGGCGATGCCACACGCGCCGTGCATGAAAAATCCGCCTGCTGGTCCGAATTCCACAGCAGTTGGGCGGCCTCTTCCAGGCTGGCTGAACCGGCCAGCGTGACCGCGTCCTGGCCGCGGTAGTACAGGCGTTGACGGTGAAAGGTGGAGATGGCCGTGGGGATGCTGGGCTCGGCGCCGAACAGCGTGTTGGTGGCCAGCGTTTCGTGCTTGCGGCCGGCCTGCTTGCGCTTGGCCAACGCCGCGACGTCTTCGGCGCGATAGAGGCTGCGGCGCGTGTCGGCCGGGTCCGGCATGACCTCCAGCTTGCCGCGGCTGACGTAGGCGTAGATGGTCTGCGGCCGCACGCCAAGCTGGCTGCACGCTTCGGCCATCGAAATCCAGGTACCCATGATCTTCTGTAGCAAAGTTTATATGTTGATTTTATAGATCAATATTGCTTTACAAATCAATCATTAAATACCATGGAATCAATGTTCAACGCGGACCCGCAGCCGGTCCCCCCACCAGAGCCGAACCGACATGAAGCCTCAGGTCCTGCAACTCAACCCCATCCTGATCCCGGCGGTCAATGACGAGCTTGCCTCGCTGTACCAGGTGCACAAGTTCTTCGAGATCTCCGATCAAACGGCCTGGCTGCGCGAGCACGGCGCTCACATCGAAGCCGTCATCACCGGCGGCCACACCGGCATCTCGCGCGAGATGCTGGAACAGCTTCCCGGTGTGAAGGTGGTGGCGGTCAACGGCGTGGGCACCGACGCGGTGGACCTGGCCTATTGCCGCGGCCGCGGCCTGCCCGTCACCGCCACGCTGGGCGCATTGACCGAGGACGTCGCCGACCTGGCGATCGGCCTGCTGATAGCAGCCTGCCGCAATATCTGCGCGGGCGATCGATTCGTGCGGGAAGGCTTGTGGGAGCAGTTCCCCTCGCCCAGCGCCATTCCGCTGGCGCGCCGCTTCAGCGGCATGCGCGTGGGTATTGTGGGCATGGGCCGCGTGGGCCGCGCCGTCGCCACGCGGGCGGCGGCCTTCGGCTGCCAGATTCGGTACACGGACCTGCGCGCCATGGACGACGTGCCGCATGAATTCGTGCCGGACCTGATCGCGCTGGCGCGCGCCTCGGACGCGCTGGTACTGTGCGCCGCCGCCGACAAGGCCGAGGGCATCGTCAATGCCGCCGTGCTGGACGCATTGGGCCCCCAGGGCTTCCTGATCAACGTGGCGCGCGGCCGGCTGGTCAACGAGGCCGACCTGACCGAAGCGCTGGTTGCCGGCCGCATTGCGGGCGCGGGGCTGGATGTGTTTGTCGACGAGCCCCGTGTGCCGCAAGCACTGCGCCAGTCGGATCGCACCACGCTGCAGGCACACCGCGCCAGCGCCACGTGGGAAACGCGCGCGGCGATGGGCCAGATGGTGCTGGACAGCATTTCGCAGGCCCTGGCCGGCGAGCGTCCGTCCATGAGCCTGACGACCTGAGCCGCCAGCGCACCTTGACGACCGCCATGACAGACCTTGCCTTTCCCGCCCTTGCGCCGGCCACGTTGCCCATCGCCGGCAGCGCGGCCCGCTTTCCGGTCGCGCGCGTGTTCTGCATCGGCCGCAACTATCGCTGGCTGCCCGACGAACCGCGTCCAACGGAGATGCCGGCGTGGTTCATGAAGCCGGCCAGCGCCGTGTTCCCGGCCAGCGGCTCGTTGCCCTATCCCGCGGACACGGCGGACTACTGCCATGAGATCGAACTGGTCGTCGCGATTGGCCGTGGCGGCAAGCACATCGCGCCGGATGACGTCGAGGCCCTGCATATCTGGGGCTACGCCGCGGGGCTGGACATGACCCGGCGCGATCTGCAGCAGCAGGCCAAGCGCGCGGGCGGTCCGTGGGAGCCCGCCAAAGCCTTCGATCATTCCGCGCCGTGCACCGCCATCGTTCCTGCTGACGCGTGCGGTCACCCCCGCGAGGGCGCGCTGTGGCTATCCGTGAACGGAGTGGACCGCCAGCGCGCCGACGTCTCCGGCCTGCTGTGGTCGGTGCCCGAGCTGGTGGCGATGCTATCGCGATCCGTGGCCCTGGCGCCCGGCGATCTCATCTACACCGGCACGCCCGCGGGCGTCGGCCCGTTGGCGCCTGGCGACGTCGTCAGCGCGGGCGTGGCCGGTATCGGGGACCTCACCATGACCGTTGCCGCGCCCCGCGACGCCTGACATTGCACCCCAATGCTTCCCACATCAATCGCCATCCAATCCGCCCGAGGAGCCATCCCTTGAACGACAGCACCACCCAGAAAATTGCCTTGGTCACCGGCGCCGGCAGCGGCGTCGGCCGCGTTACCGCCATCGCCTTGCTGAACGACGGTTGGACCGTCGTGCTGGCCGGCCGCCGCGCCGATCCCTTGCAGTCGCTGCAAGCCGAGGCCACCGCGCGCGGCCAGACCGCGCTGGCCGTGCCCACCGACGTCACCCGCCCGGAAAGCGTCGAAGCGCTGTTCAACACCATCGAAAGCCGCTTCGGCCGGCTGGACCTGCTGTTCAACAACGCTGGCGTCAACGCGCCCGCCGTGCCGATGGACGAACTGCCGCTGGAAAAGTGGTTCAACGCCATCAACACCAATGTGACGGGCGTCTATCTCTGCGCGCGCGCCGCCTTCGGGCTGATGCGCCGCCAGACGCCGCAGGGCGGCCGCATCATCAACAACGGTTCCATTTCCGCGCACACGCCGCGCCCCTTCACCGCGCCCTACACCGCCAGCAAGCACGCCGTGACCGGTCTGACCAAGTCGCTGGCGCTGGACGGCCGCGCCTACAACATCGTGGCCGGGCAGATCGACATCGGCAACGCGATGACGGAGCTGTCCGAGCGCATGACGCGCGGTGTGCTGCAGGCCAATGGCACGGTCGCGCCGGAACCCATGATGGACGCCGTCCACGTCGCGAAAGCGGTGCGCCACATGGCGTCGCTGCCGCTGGACGCCAACGTCCTGACCATGACCGTCATGGCCAGCGCCATGCCCTTTACCGGGCGCGGCTGAGGCCTTATCCGCGCCCCGGGGTGCAACACATCCGGGGCGCCTCACAGAGTTGACTGAAGTTGACCACCCCGAGGAGACAAGCATGACCTTCACCACGCTGGCCAAGACCCTGGCCTTTTCGGCAGCCCTTGCCGCCGTGCCCGGCCTGGCCGCGGCGCAGAACTACCCCACCCGTCCCATCAGCATCATCGTGCCCGCCCCGCCGGGCGGCGGCATCGACATGATTGCGCGCGTCGTCGGCGAAAAGCTCTCGCAATCGCTGGGCCAGCCCGTCATCGTCGACAACCGGCCGGGCGCCTCCAACAACCTGGGCACGGCGCTGCTCGCCAACGCCAAGCCCGACGGCTACACCATCGGCATCGTGGGCGGCAGCCACAACATCAACAAGTACCTGTTCAAGAACCTGGGCTGGGATCCGCAAAAGAGCTTCGAGCCCATCGTCTACACCCATGAAATCCCGCTGGTGTTCTCGGTCTATCCGAAGATTCCGCCCAAGACGCTGCCGGAACTGGTGGACTGGATGAAGGCGCATCCGGACGAAGCCAAGGTCGCCACGTCCGGCCGCGGCAGCGCGCAGGAGATGGCCGCCGAGATGTTCCGCATGGTCAGCGGCGCGCCCATGCTGCTGATCCCGTACAAGGGCTCGTCCGCCGCGCACCCCGACCTGCTGGCCGGCCGCACGGTGCTGTACATCGACACGCTGAGCGCGATGCAGGAACAGGTCAAGGCCGGCAACGTGCGCGCCGTCGCGGTCTCGACCGCCAATCGCACCAAGGCCCTGCCCGACGTGCCGACCGCGCAGGAGCAAGGCCTGAAAGGCTACGACGCCAACACCAACGGCGGCTTCCTTGCGCCGGCGGGCACGCCGAAGGAGATCGTCGCCAAGCTCAATGCCGAGATCAACGCGGTGCTCAAGCAGCCGGCCGTGCGCGCCAAGCTGGAAGCCGCGGGCATCGAAGTCCAGGGCGGCACGCCGCAGGAATACGCGGCGGTGATCCAGTCGGACCTGGACAAGTGGGGCAAGGTGGTGAAGGAAGCGAAGATCGAGGCGGAGTGATATTCGCCACGTATGCAAAGGGACGCGGCGCGGCCGCTGCCCTTTGCGTGCGCAGGGGCGCGGTCCGATGGAGCCCGGATCGCGTCCTTTTCGCTTTGTTTCTCAGGCTCGCAACGAGGGCCTGGCCAGCACTACGCCGTCCGCCGCAATCCCATGAGCGACCGCGACAGGCGGCTTGCCGCGGCAAGCACCGGCTCCTTGAGGTCGAGCAGCACAGTCTCGGTCAGGCGCGAGATCGGCCCCGAGATGCAGATGGCGCCCTGGAGCGTCCAATTGATGCCGTAGACCGGCGCCGAAATGCTGGAGACCTCGGCATCGCGCTCGCCCAGCGAAATCATGTAGCCCGCGCGGCGCACGGATTCATAGGGCTCGCCCGGCTCGCCGGCAAACGCGAGCAGCACCCGCCCCGGACTGCCCAGCTCTAGCGGCAGCGCCGCCCCCACCCGCACGTGATGCCGGATTGACTTGGGGCCTTCGACCCGCGCCATGCATATGCGCTGCTTGCCTTCGCGCACGTAGAACGTGGCGCTTTCTCCGGTGGCAGCCGACAGCTCGCGCAGCACCGGCTGCACGATCTCCGCAATGTTGAACGTGGCCTGGTAACAGGCGCCCAGCCATCCCGCCGCGCGCGCCAGCCGCCACGTGCCGTCCTCACGTTGCGCCAGATAGTCGTCCATGGCCAGGGTGCGCGCCAGACGCAGCACGGTTGATCGATGGCAACCGGTCCGCCGGCTGAGTTCCGCCAGCGACAGGTGCGTGTCGTCCACGCCGAACGCCGCAAGGATGCTCATGGCGCGGCGCACCGCCACCACGCCTTCTTCGGCCGGGGCGTCATCGGGGTTTCCGCCCGGATTCCGGGTCGACTCATCGTTCATTGTACGCAACGTGTTCCGCTATACGAACCTGCATTGTATTGAGCGGAACACGGATTCACAATGCTCTCACCAAAACAAATATTGGAGACAACCATGAAGCAGATCGCCCGCGTGCTGTTCGGCCTGACCTTGTTGTGCATCACCAGCCTGAGCGCCGCGCAGGACTATCCCAACAAACCCATCCGTCTGATCGTCCCCTTCCCGCCGGGCGGCGGCACCGATGTGCTGGCGCGAGAGGCGGCGATCAAAGTGGCGGCCAATACCGGCTGGAACATCGTCACGGAGAACCGCCCAGGCTCGGGCGGCAACATCGGGGTGGACACGGTCTCCAAGGCTGCACCGGACGGCTACACGCTGGTGCTGGGCCAGACCAGCAACCTGGCGATCAATCCGACCCTGTACGCCAAGCTGCCCTACGACCCCGAAAAGGACCTTTCCGCCATCGGCCTGGTCGCGGACGCGCCGCTGGTGATTGTCGTGCCGGCAACCTCACCGCTGAAGTCCTTCGAGGACATGATCGCCGCCGCCAAAGCCAAGCCCGGCGCGTTGAACTTTGCAAGCTCGGGCAACGGGACCGTGGCGCATCTGGCCGCCGTGCAACTGCAGAACGCCGCCGGCATCCAGCTCACTCACGTTCCGTACAAAGGGGCGGCGCAGGCTTCCAATGACCTGATCGGCGGGCAGATCGACATGTACCTGTCGTCGGTGCCCACGCTGATCGGCCACGTGCGCAACGGCAAGATGCGGGCGCTGGCGGTGACATCGTCGCAGCGCGTGCCTGATATGCCCGACGTGCCCACCATCGCAGAGCGCGGGTTTCCTGGCTTCGAGGCGGTGACCTGGTTTGGCCTGGCAGCGCCCGCCGGCACACCCGCCGACATCGTGCAGCGATTGAACGCGGAGTTCAACAAGGCCTTGCAGGCCAAGGACCTGAGCCTGAAGTACCAGGAGCAAGGCGCGCGCGTGCTGACCAGTTCGCCCGACGCGTTCGCCAGGCTGATCCGCGACGACCGCATCCGCTGGGGCAAGATCGTCAAGGACTCGGGCGCGAAGGTCGAGTGATCGCCATGCCTGCCCGCTATCCGTATTCCAGCGGCGCGTCGCGCCCCGCAATTGCCGTGCCGGCCGGCGCGTGCGCAAGGCTGTCGCCGCCGGACGCCCATCCGCGACGCCGGCATCAAGCCCGCCTGACCGCCCCCGCATCCCTTTTCTATCTTTGACAGGAACACGCATGAGCACTCCGGACATCATCAAGGACTTTCCCCGCGTCAGCGCCGACATCGTGCGCCGCGCCGCGGAACTCCAACCCGCCATCCTGGCCGACGTCGCCGGCCGGCGCGGCGCGCTCAGCGGCCGCATCCGCCCGCTGCATCCCGGCATGAAGGTCGCCGGCACTGCATTGACGGTCGAGGTGCGCCCCGGCGACAACCTCATGATCCACGCCGCGATTTCGCTGGCCAAGCCGGGCGACGTGCTGGTGATCGACGGCAAGGGCGACCTCAGCGCCGCGCTGATGGGCACCATCATGATGAACGCCTGCCGCAAGCTGGGCATCGCGGGCGTCGTGATGGACGGCGCCGCGCGCGACACCGTCGAAATCATTGAAATGGACTACCCGGTGTTTGCCGCCGGCGCCAATCCCAACGGCCCCACCAAGAACGTGCCTGGCCGCATCGGCCATCCAGTATCCGTGGGCGGCGTGACCGTGCATCCGGGCGACTTCATCATCGGCGACGCGGACGGCGTGGTGGTGGTCGAGCGCGAGAAGATCGAAGGCCTGCTGCCCGCCGCCGAAAAGAAGGTGCGCGACGAAGCCGCGCGCATCGCCGCCATCCAGGCGGGCGACACGGAAGCGAAGTGGCTGAGCGCCGCGCTGCGCGCCGCCGGCGTGCTGAAGGAAGGAGAGTCGCTGTGAATGCCGCCGCCACGGGCAAGCCCGCGCTGGTCGTGACTGCGGCGGATCTGGCGCCGGAGGCGCTGGCGCTGCTGCAGGACTTTTCACTCGTCTTCGCCGGCAAGACCCCTACCGAAGACGACATCGTGGCGCTGTGCCGCGATCACAACCCAGTCGCCATCATCGTGCGCTACAGCAAGGTGGGCGCCGCGGCGATGGACGCCGCCCCGGCGCTGCGCGTGATCTCCAAGCACGGCAGCGGCACCGACACCATCGATAAGGCGGCCGCCGCCGAGCGCGGCATCCAGGTCGTGGCTGCCGTGGGTGTGAACGCCGCTGCCGTCGCCGAACAGGCGCTGGCGCTGCTGCTGGCCTGCGCCAAGTCCGTGGTCGGGCTGGACGAGCGCATGCGCGCCGGCCACTGGGACAAGTCCACGCACAAGAGCCTGGAATTGGGCGGCAAGACCATAGGCTTGATCGGCCTGGGCGCCATCGGCCGGCGCATGGCGGCGATGGCGCATGGGATGGACATGCAGGTGATCGGTTTCGACCCGTACGCCAAGGATCTGCCGGACCACATCCGCGCTGCGGAATTGAATGCGATCTGGCGCGAGGCCGATGTGGTGTCGCTGCACTGCCCGCTGACCGACGACAACCGCGGCATGGTCAATGGGCAGACGCTGGCGCAGTGCAAGCCCGGCGTGATCGTCGTAAACACGGCGCGCGGCGGCCTGGTGGACGAGGACGCGCTGCTGGCCGCCGTGCGTTCGGGCCACGTACGGGCCGCGGGTCTGGACAGCTTTGCCGTCGAACCCATGTCGGCAGGCCACCCGTTCCAAACCGAGCCACGCATCATCCTCAGCCCGCACATCGGCGGCGTGACCAGCGCCGCCTACGTGAACATGGGCGTGGCCGCCGCGCGTAACGTGCTGGACGTGCTGGCGCGCGCCGGGTCGGCCGCCTGAGGATTCGCCCAGTCCGCAACGACGCAGAACCTGGGCCTTTACGGCTCAATCACCGCGGCGAGGACGGGCGCAGCCTGTTCTGCTGACGCGGGCGCGCCGCGGCTGCAAACGCGCTTTGCCGTAACCCTGAATATTGCCAAGGTAACAGGGCGTTAAATGCCGTTTCAGCCTATCCCCCGGCGTGCAGCTTAAGAAAATGCCGGGATTTCGGGTCCTGGTGCAAACGCGGCCGAAAATCGGTCGGCGACGGCTTCGTTACACGGCAGCCGCCCCGGTAACACTTGTCTTGACACCCTTTGCGCCCCCCTTCTATGGTCGAGGCCGCCAACGATTTGGCATCCGAAATCCCCTTGCAGCCCCGTCTTGCGGCGCCTGAGCGCGCCCCAATCACTGGCGCGCGCCGGCAGCAGCTGGCGATGGCTGCACATCGCGACAGAGAGAGAAGAAGGACATGGCGTCTACACGCAAGTCAGAAGGAAAAGGTTTGCGGTCGGGCAACGCGGCGGCCGCCTTCGGGGCGATGAGCCCGACGCCGGGCAACGCCGCGCAGGAGAAGGCCACGCCGGCTGCCGCAGCACCGGCTGCCGCAGCCCCTGCCCCCGTCACGTCATCCAACAACGCGCCTGCCACTGCGCGCGTTGCGCCGCCCGACGCCGCAGCGGTCCTCTACGCCATCCATCAGGTGGACAGCAAGGGCGAACCGTCTGCCAACGTCGCCAACGGCAGCATCGCCACCTATTGGTTCGGACACGCGTTTGAACTGGAAGGCACGCCGTACTACACCGGCTTCGTCTGGGAAACCGCCGAACGCTACGGCAAGCCGGGCGAAGATGACGTCGGCCCCATGACGCCCGTGAACCTTGCCGAAGCCACTTTCATCCGCGATCCGGCATCGCCGGAGAGCCCCTGGAAATTCCGTGGCATGGAACCGACGATCGGCGAGTTCGGCGCCTACGAAAGGCCGCCCGAAGTCGACACGCAGCGCAAGCCGCTGGAGTACCGCACGGCATCGGGCAAGCTGATGCTGGCCGTGCCCACAGAGACGTTCGACAACGGCATCACGATCAGCGGCTACACCCTGCTTGTCTTCACGCCCCCGGAAAAGCGCCAGGACGAAATGGGCAACGTGTGGGCCTATGTGGGCAACGTGATTGCGGGCGAGGACAATGGACCCGCCTGCGCGGACGGCGACGTCATGCCGTGTACGCGCAGCGATGGCGAACTGGTCTTCAGCGCCACCGGCACCGCCGATCTGCCGCGCGTGACGGTGCAGTTCACGGGCAACACCATCTCGGGTCCCGGCAAGACCCGCAAGCTGGGCCCCGGCGACGCCGTCATTTACGCGTACGACACCGCGCGCAAGCAATACGTCGCGCAGCAGTAAGCACACCCGCCATAGCAACAGCGGCAGGTCGCCGACTGCCGCCGATCAAGCCGCGGCCGGCACCTTTGCCCCGGCCACTTCCAGCCGATTGCCGCCCAGCGATTTGGCGCGGTAGAGCGCCTGGTCTGCAACGGCCAGCGCGTCCATGATGGTGGGCACGTCGCCATTGAAACGCGCTAATCCGATGCTGACCGTCGCGGCGATGCCGATGTTGTCCATCCGGTTCGAGACGGTCACCGCAAAGCGCTCGGCCATGGCCTTGCCCAGCGTGTGTGCGCCCTTTGCATCGTCGCCCCAAAGCAGCGCGGCGAATTCCTCGCCGCCGATGCGCGCCAGAATGGTGTCGTGACCCAGCACCTCGCGCGCGGTTTCGGCGAAGGACTTGAGCACCTGATCGCCCGCCGGGTGCCCATAGCGGTCGTTCACGGATTTGAAATGATCCAGGTCGAACGCCAGCACGGCCACCGCGCCGCGGCCCTCCTTGCCGTTCAAAACGCGGGCGCCCTGCTCGAAGAACCAGCGCCGGTTGCCCAGGCGGGTCAGGTAGTCGGTCTGCGATTCAAGCAGTAGCTGGCGGTGCGTCTCATCGCGGATGAGCTTGAGCAGCGTCATCGGCAGCACCACGGAATACAGCACGCCCTCGTAGATGGTGAGCTTGCCGGCCAGCGCCAGGACGGGCTGCGTGGCAACCCACGGCAGAATGAACGCCCGGGCGGCATAAAGGGCCGTGTGCACGCCAGCAACCGCGACGACGATATGCCGCGACCGCCGAGGCTTGAGCGCCTGGCAGCGATACAGCTCCCAGGCCGTCAATCCGCTGACGATCGCAATAGGCACCGAGCTGACGTAAGTCCACATCACGTCCAGCCAGCGCACGCCGCCGATCACCCAGACCAGCCCCATGCCGATCAGCACGCAGAGCGACGTGCGCACGTAGCGCCGTCCGCTCAACGCGGCCACGCCGTTGAGCACGAGCAGATAGCCGCCGAGGATGACGAGGTTGCTGAGGGCCGCGCCGCTGACGCCGGGAAGATCGCGACGATACAAGGCCGCCGCGCAACCAAGGGCCAGCGTGGCGAAGCCTGAAGCCAGGATGCGTAATTCCTTGCTGCGTGTGGGGTTGGCCCGCTGTTCCCAGAACATGAGGCCGGCGCTGACTAGCAGTGTTCCGACTGCCAGCAGGTAAAGAGTGAGAAGATCGACGTACATCTCGAAAGTCAGGAGATTTCGCCGAAAACTCGCGGCGACTGCGGGATTTTACGGTGAAAACGTTGGATTTCACCTTTTCAGGAGGCGCTTTTGCGCCGGTCCGGGCGGCGCCCAACCGCGCGCCATCCGGCCCCGAAATTTTGTCCCATGGACAGATCATTTGATGATCTGCCCCCCATACCGTCTCACTTCCGATCGCTGGAACTTGTGGGGCCGTCAGAAGGCACTCGCACACCGTTCGGCATCACCCCCGGCGGGCCGCCTCGATGGTCGCGATGTCGATCTTCTTCATCGTCATCATGGCCTCGAACGCGCGCTTGGCCGCGGCTTGATCCAGGTCCGTGACCGCGGCAAGAAGCGCCCTGGGCGTGATCTGCCAGGACAGTCCCCATTTATCCTTGCACCAGCCGCAATCGCTCTCCTGGCCGCCATTCGACACGATCGCGTCCCACAGGCGGTCGGTCTCGGCCTGATCGTCGGTCGCGACCTGAAAGGAAAACGATTCGTTGTGCTGGAAGGCGTCGCCGCCATTGAGCCCGACGCATGGGATGCCCATGACCGTGAAGTCGACCATCAGGATGTCGCCCTGCTGGCCCGAGGGATAGTCGCCGGGCGCGCGGTGTACTGTGCCCACCTTGCTGTCCGGGAACGTCTTTGCATAAAAGGTCGCCGCTTCCAGGGCGTCGCCGTCGTACCACAGGCAAACGGTGTTTTTGCTGGCCATCTTGCTCCTCCTTCGCAGGAAAGTGATGCGCTCAAACCTTGCTGCAATGCGCGACGTTCAAGCATAGACCACGCTGCGCCCGCAGAAAACCGGGCACGCATCGCGGTCATGCCGGCCCCGTTTCAAACCGCGATGCGCCCGTCGATGCAGGTCACGGACTGCCCACCCACGCGAATGGCGCCGCCCGCATCGAACGAGATGTTCAGCCTGCCCGACCGCCCGACCACGGCGCCCTGCGTGCTGAGGTACTCCGTCCCGAACTGCGTCACCTGTCCCGCGTCCCGGATAAACGCCGCCACCGAACCATTGCCGCTGCCGCATACCGGGTCTTCGTTTGCGCCCAGGCTGGGCGCAAACGCCCGGACCTCGATGGCGGCTTCCGCGCCTTCGCCATACGCGCCGTACACGACGATGCCGGCTGCGTTGTTGCGGCGGTCGAAGTCGGCCATGCGCGCAAAGTCCGGCCGCAGCGTCAGCACCGCCTGCGCGCTGGGCAATTGCGCAATCGTCCACACCGGGCCCACGTTGACCAGCTTGGGGGCCGGATCGTGGATCACCGCCGAGCCCAGTATTGCTTCCATTTCATCGACCAGCTCCGCGCCAAGCTCGGCCAGGCTGGGTTCCGGCAGCGTGAAGGCGATGAGCGGGCTGCCGCCGGCCGCGTCCGTGACCGACAGATCAATCAGGCCCGCCGCGCATTCCTGCACGAGCTTGCCGCCGCGCGGCGCGACGATGCCGGCTTCGAGCAGCGCATGGGCGGTGCCCAGCGTGGGATGCCCTGCGAAGGGCAGCTCGGCCTGCGGCGTGAAGATGCGCACCAGGTAATCGGCGCCGGGCTGCGTGGGGGGCAGCACGAAGGTGGTCTCCGACAGATTCGTCCAGTTGGCGATGCGCCGCATCTGCTCGTCCGACAGGCCCTGCCCTTGCAGCACCACCGCGACAGGATTGCCGCGATAGGGTTCGCTGGTGAATACATCCACTTGTTTGAATGGCACGCTCATGTCCCGCTCCTTTATTCAATATCCGGATGACTGTCGGCCAGCCGTTGGCGGCGCGCCCGCAGCGCCTCGAGTTTTTCCTCCAGCGCCGCGATCTCGGCATCGACGTCCTGCACGCTCTGCTCGATGTGTTCGTAGGCCTGCTGCAGCAACACCTTTGCCTCCTTGCGGCTGGAGGCCGTGGGCGTTTCGCCGCGCAGCGGCCGGTTGGCCGTTTCGGGCAGGAAGAACGACGTGATGAGCCCGATGACCGACGCCACCATCAGGTAGTACGCGGGCATCATCAGGTTCTCGGTCTCTTCCACCAGCCACGCAGCCACCGTGGGCGTCAGGCCGGCAAAGATGATGGCCACGTTGAACGAGCTGGCCAGCGCGCTGTAGCGGATGCGCGTGGGAAACAGCGCGGGCAGCGTGGCCGCCATGATGCCGATCAGGCAGTTCAGGAAGATCGCGATCAGCAGCAGCCCGAGAAAGATCAGCGCCGTGTTGTCGCTGGCGATAAGGAAGAACGAGGGCATCGCCGTGACCAGCAGGCCCAGACTGCCAGCCAGCAGGAAAGGCTTGCGGCCGATCTTGTCGCTGATGAAGCCCACCACCGGCTGCACGAACAGCATGCCCACCATCACGACGACGATGATGAGCACGCCGTGACCTTCCGTATAACCCAGGCTGCCGGACAGATACGTTGGCATGTAGGTAAGCAGCATGTAGTAAGTGACGTTGGTCACCAGCACCATGCCGATGCTGACCAGCAACGCGCGGCGGTACTTGCTGAAGATCTCGCGGAACGACACCGTCGGCTTTTCCTGCACGGCGTCGCGGTCTTCTTTTTCCATCCGTTCAAGCTGCTGCGTGAAGGCCGGCGTTTCCTCGGCCGCATGGCGCAGATACAAGCCCAGCAGGCCCAGGGGTCCGGCCACGAAGAACGGAATGCGCCAGCCCCAGTCAAGGAACGTCTGCTCGCCCAGCATGGTTTGCAGCAGCACGACCATGCCCGCGCCCACGACGAATCCGGCGATCGAGCCGAAGTCCAGCCAGCTTCCCAGGAAGCCGCGCTGCCTGTCGGGCGCGTACTCGGCCACGAACACGGCCGCGCCGGTGTATTCGCCCCCCACTGAAAAGCCCTGCGCCAGTTTGCACGCCAAGAGAAGAATCGGCGCCCACAGGCCGATCGTGGCATACGCGGGAATGAGGCCAATGCAGAACGTGCTGATGGCCATGATGATGATGGTGAGCGACAGCACCTTCTGGCGCCCGAAGCGATCGCCCATGATGCCGAAGAACACGCCGCCTAGCGGCCGCACGAGGAAAGGCACGGAAAACGTGCCCAGCGCGGCGATGGTCTGCACGGCGGGCGAGGCGTCGGGAAAGAACACCTTGCCCAGCGCAAAGGCGACAAAGCCATAGACGCCGAAATCAAACCATTCCATCGCATTGCCAAGCGCCGCGGCCGTCACGGCCTTCTTGAGCTTGGTGTTGTCGATGACCGTGATGTCGCCGATCTCCAGTGGACGGATCTCTTGCGACGACGTGGGGGTTTCTGCCATGGTGCGACATCCATAAAACGGGACATGCCGATTATGGACCCGATTTTGGCGACGGTCATCGCCCCCCGGCATTGCGGGAGTGGCGGGCGCGCGCCCATAATGCCCCACCAGTCAGACGCCCGCCGGAGCCCCCCCCATGACCGATACCCACAAGCCGCCGCTGATCTATCTTGAAGACCTGTCCGTCGGAGACGTCTTCGTCAGCAAGACCCACGCCCTGGACGCGGCGCAGATCATCGCCTTTGCCTCGCAATTCGACCCGCAGCCCTTTCACCTGGATCCGGACGCGGCGCGCGATACGCTGTTCCAGGGCCTGGCGGCCAGCGGCTGGCATACGGCGGCGCTGACCATGAAGCTGCTGGTCGAGAGCTTTCCCGTGGCGCGCGGCGTGATCGGCGCAGGCGCTGAAGTGATCTGGCCGCAGCCCACCCGTCCCGACGACGTGGTCAAGGTGACGAGCACGGTGCTGAGCATCACGCCGTCCCGCTCCAAGCCCGACCGCGCCATCGTGGTCGTGGAATCGGTCACGTCGAACCAGCGGGACGAAGCCCTTCAGAAATTGACGAGCAAGGTCGTCGTGTTCCGCCGGTCATGAGCGGATCATCGGCCCGTCATGATCCGGCCCACGGTCCGGCCGGCCGCACGCTCACGCCGCCACGCCCTCCGGCAATTTGACGATGACCTTGATCTCGAACTGGAATCCATAGAGCCAGGTCACGCCCACTGCCGTGATGTTCGGATACGGCGCCTCGCCCCAGAACTCGGGCACCACTTCCCACATGGTCTCGAACTGCGACTGCGGATCGACCATGAAGACCGTCACATCGACCACGTCGTCGAACGAGGTGCCCGCCGCGTTCAGGATGGCGTTCAGGTTCTGGAATGCCAGGCGCACCTGCTGACGCAGATCGGGCTCGGGCGAGCCGTCATCGCGGCTGCCGACCTGGCCGGACACGAACAGAAAGCCATTGGAACGCACGGCCGGCGAATAACGGTTGCGCTCGTAAAGCGCGTGGCGATGAGGAGGAAAAACGACGTCACGGTTGTTCATGGGGTTCTCCAAGAGGTGGGGCTTCAGACCGCCCGCGTTGACATAGGCAAACTGTAAAAGCGCCCGCCGCACGGATAAACGGCCAACTTCATCCATCACTATTTGTAGAATCCAAACAATCCCGATCCCATCCGGAGCAGCCATGGACCGATTTGACGCAATGACCGCGTTTGCGCGCGTGGTGGAGACCGGCAGCTTCACCAAGGCGGCCGAAACCCTGCACATGAGCAAGACCAGCGTCACGCAACTCGTGCAGCAGCTCGAAGCGCGCCTGCGCGTGCGTCTGTTGAACCGCACCACGCGCAAGGTCAATGTCACGGCCGACGGCGCGGCGTATTACGAGCGCGTGATCAAGCTGCTGGCCGACATGGACGACGCCGAGACCAGCCTGTCCAGCGCCGCTGAAGCGCCGCGCGGCCGCCTGCGCGTGGACGTGCCCAGTCCGCTGGCGCGCATGGTGCTGGTGCCGGCCCTGCCCGCCTTCCACACGCGCTATCCCGACATCCAGCTCGACATGGGCGTCAGCGACCGCATCGTCGACCTGATCGGTGAAAACGTCGACTGCGTCGTGCGCGGCGGCGAGCTGACCGACCAATCCTTGATGGCCCGCCGCGTCGGCGACCTGCGTTTGGGCGTGTATGCCGCGCCCTCGTACCTGAAGCTGGCCGGCAAGCCCGCGCACCCGCGCGAGCTTGAGGACACGCACCATCGCATCGTCGGTTTCCTGTGGCAACGCACGGGGCGCGCACTGCCCTACGCCATGCGCCGCGGCAACGAAGTCGTCAACGTGCATGGCCGCTACGTGCTGGCCGTGGACGACGGCAATGCGTACCTGGCGGCCGGCCTGGCCGGAATGGGCGTGATGTGGCTGCCGGATTACATGTCCGCGCCGCATCTTGCACAAGGCGAGTTGGTGCCGGTCTTCGAAGACTGGCGGATGGATCCGATGCCCATGTATGTGGCGTTTCCGCCCAACCGCCACGTCAGCGCCAAATTGCGCGCATTCATCGACTGGATCATCGAACTGGTGGGCGCGTATTCGCCTGCGGGCGGACGATAGCGCGGGAGCCCCCAGCGCCGACGTCCCTATTCTTTTGCGAGTTCCCCCGCCAGTTCCAGCGCCCGCGCCAGGAACACCGATGCATCGTCCTTGCGATAGCTGACGATCACGGGCGACACGAAGGCGTCGGCTTCGATCCGCACGTGCGCGACGTCCTGACGTTGCAGCCGTTGCACGGACGCGGGCACCACCGTAACGCCCAGTCCGGCCGCGACCAGCCCGATGGCGGTCTGCAGTTCGTTGGCTTCTTGCGCCACCTGCAGTGAATGGCCGGCGGCGCGAAAAAGGCCCAGTACGTGATCCGCGTAGTTGGGCCGCGGACGCGCCGGATACAGGACGAAGGGCTCGCGCGCCAGCCGGTCGACCGAGACGCTGCCCTGGCCCGCCAGCGGGTGATGCAGCGGCACGGCGGCCAACAAGGGTTCGGTCATCAGCACGCGGCGCTCGATAGCCGGGTCGTCCAGCAGGATGCGGCCGATACCCAGGTCGATGCGGCCAGCCTTCAGCGCTTCGAGCTGCGGCAAGGTGTTCATTTCCATCAGGCCCACTTCGACCCGTTCGTCCGCGCTACGCAGCAGGCGGATCAGTTCCGGCACGAAACCGTATAGCGTGGACGGCACGAAGCCGATGCCGAACCATCGCCGCTCCGTCTGGCCCAACCGGCGCGTGCCTTCCAGCACTTCATCCAGCCGCGCGGTCAACAGGCGCGATTGCTCCAGCAGAAATCGGCCCGCCTCGGTCAGGCGTAGTGCGCGCGTGGTGCGCTCGAACAGCAGCACGCCCAGCTCTTCCTCCAGCTGCTTGATCTGGCGGCTGAGCGGCGGCTGCGCGATGTGCAGCCGCGCGGCCGCCTGCGTGAAACTGCCGGCCTCGGCCACGGCCTGGAAATAGCGCAAGTGCCTGAGCTCCATGACGATTAAGACCCTGAAGGTATGAATTGAAACCCATATAGTCTTGGACGCCTTGAAAAAAGGCAAGCGATACTGCCTCCATCGTTCAGGCGCGGTCGGCCAGAGTATGAATCGGGTCCGCATCGCCGCCAATGTCAAAAAACACGGAGACCTCCATGCGCCCTATATTCAAACCCTTCGCCCGCGCGTTGCTGGCCGCGTCGCTACTGGCTGGCGCGGCGGCGGCGCATGCCGATGCCTATCCCGACCACCCGGTGAAGTGGATCGTGCCCTTCCCGCCCGGCGGTGCGATGGACAGCATCGCGCGCACGCTGGGCGAATCTCTGGGCAAGCAGCTCAACACGTCGTTCATCGTGGAAAACCGCGCGGGCGCGGGCGGCAATATCGGCGCGGCCGCCGTGGCGCGCGCCAAGCCGGACGGTTACACCATCCTGATCGTCGCCAACGGCATGGCCGTCAATCCCGCGCTGTACCAGGACCTGAACTACGACCCCATCAAGGACTTCGCGCCGATCTCGCTGCTGGCCGTGGTGCCGAACGTGCTGGTCACCAACCCGGCACGCACCGGCGCGACCAGCGTGCAGGACGTGATCGCCAAGGCGAAGGCGCAGCCCAAGCACTACACGTACGCCTCGGCGGGCGTCGGCACGTCGATCCATCTGGCCGGCGAGATGTTCGTGTCGATGACGGGTGTGGACATGCTGCACGTGCCGTACAAGGGCAGCGGCCCGGCCGTCGCCGACCTGTTGGGCGGGCAAGTCGACTACATGTTCGACAGCATCACGTCCGCCAAGCCGCACATTGCCAGCGGCAAGCTGCGCGCGCTGGGCGTCACCACGACCAAGCGCTCGGCTGCCCTGCCCGACGTGCCGACCCTGCAGGAAGCAGGCGTGCCGGGCTATGAGCTGATGCCGTGGTTCGCCGCCTTTGCGCCCGCGGGCACGCCGCCGGACGTGGTGGCCAAGCTGAACGACGCCATGCGCTCGGCGCTGGCAGACCCCAAGGTCAAGGCGACGCTCGATTCGATCGGGGCCGAGCCGATCGGCAGCACGCCGGATGCGCTGCGCGACCACCTGGCCAAGGAGACGGCGCAATGGAAGGACCTGGTCAAGGAACGCGGCATCAAGATCAACTGATCGGCCGCGTGGCGCCGGCCTGGGGTATCGTGGGATCCTCCCCTCCCAGCGAAGGAAGTTCATCATGGCCCTGAAACACGCGGATCCCGGACAAGTCATCGATCTGAAGCCCTATGGCGCGGCGCTCGCGCAGAAGCAGTCGGTCGCGCTTTTCAAGTCCGAGGATCTTGAGGTCATGCGCCTGGTGCTGCTGGCCGGCAAGACCATGCCTTCACACGACGTCGAGGGAGAGATCACCCTTCAGTGCCTGGAGGGCAGCGTGGAAGTCTCGACCGAGGGCGCCACGCACATCCTGGATGCCGGCCGCCTGATGTACCTGCCCGCCCGCGCGCCGCATTCGCTTTTTGCGCTGGAGAACGCGTCGGTACTGGTGACGGTGGCATTGAAACGCCCGTAGCGTTAACCGCCGCGGGCGCCTTCTTTTTCCCTGTGTAGTTGCCGCCTGCCAGCCTATCCGCGCGAACGCCTTTCGACCGCCTTTCGCAGCACACCGATGAAGGCCTCATTGAACGCGGGAATATCGTCGGGCTTGCGGCTGGACACCAATACGCCGTCGACGACGGCCTCCTCATCCACCCACTCAACGCCTGCATTGCGCAGGTCGTCCTGCAGCGACGGCCAACTGGTCATCCTGCGTCCCTTGACGACGCCAGCAGAAATCAGCAGCCACGCGCCGTGGCAGATGACCGCGACCGGCTTGCCCGCATCAAAGCACGCGCGCACCAGCTCCTGCGCCTTCGGCTGCATCCGGATTTCATCGGCATTGACCACGCCGCCGGGCAAGAGCAACGCGTCAAAGACGTCCGGCTCCGACGCCGCCTGCAGAAACGTAAGGTCCACGGGAAACCGATCGCCGGGCTTGTCGTGATGAAAGCCCAGGATCGGGTCGGTGCGGGCGGACACCAGGACCGTGCGGGCGCCCTCCTCGTGCAGACGGTGGCGCGGGCCGGTGAGCTCGACCTGCTCGAATCCATCGACGGCCAGAATGGCGATGTTGACGTCTTGAAGTGTTGCCATGTTTGCTCCTGTTTAGTGCCCCCGGTATGGACAGGCGGAATCAGAACCCCGGGGCGCGACGCACACGGGCAGCAAGTGCCATGCCGCGTCGGCGGCGGGTGCGCGTATGATTGCGACCCGGCAAGGCGCACATCCCGCCCCGCCGACCTGAAGATTCGATCAGGTTCCATTCGTCGTGAGGCTGGATATGCGTTTGGTGCTGTGGTTGACGTTGTTGTTTTTTTCAGCGGCGGCTAGCGCTGCCAATTACCCGTGCTCCGGAAAGAAGGGCGGCGTGGAGCGCTGCGTGGGCGAACAGTTTCTTTGCCGCGATGGGTCCATCAGCGCGTCAAAGCGAATCTGCTCCAGTCCGGACAGCGGCGCCTCGTCTCTCATGTCGAAGACGCCGGCCGCCAGCTCGACCGGTTCCTGCAATTGCCGCGACGGCCAGTATTGCACCGGCCCGCGCGGCGGCACGTTCTGCTATTCGGACAGCGGCAAGAAGTCCTATCTCAGAAAGTAGGCGCTGCGCTCGCTGATCGCTAAGGCCGCGCCGCAGCGACCGGCTTGGGCGCCTGCGCAGGCTGCGCGGGGGTGACTCGCCAGATCGTGTTCGACAGGTCATCGGCAACGATGAGCGCGCCTTGCGGGTCCACCGTTACGCCCACCGGGCGGCCGCGCGTCGTGCCGTCGCTGTCGCGAAAGCCCGCGACGAAGTCCACAGGCGGGCCGGACGGCCGTCCATCCGTGAACGGAACGAAGACCACCTTGTAGCCCACCGGATCCTTGCGGTTCCAGCTTCCGTGCTCGCCGACGAAGACGCCGTTCGCAAAACGATCGCCCATCGACGCGGCCGAGAAGTCGACGCCCAGCGCCGCGACGTGCGAGCCCAGGCTGTAATCCGGTGCGATGGCCGACGCGACCTTGGCCGGATCCTGCGGCCGGACGCGATCGTCCACGTTCTTGCCCCAGTAGCTGTAGGGCCAGCCGTAGAAGGCGCCTTCCTTGACCGTCGTCAGATAGTCGGGCACCAGGTCGGGACCGATCTCATCGCGTTCGTTGACCACGGCCCACAGTTGGCCGGTGTCGGGCTGGATCGTGAGCGCGGTCGGATTGCGCAGCCCCGTGGCGTAGGTCTTGTATTCGCCGGTGCTGGCATTCACGCGCCAGACCCGTGCGCGGTCAACTTCAGCCGTCATGCCGCGTTCGGTGATGTTGCTGTTGGAACCAATGCCCACGTACAGATACTGCCCATCGGCGCTGGCGGTCAGCGCCTTGGTCCAGTGATGGTTGATTTCCGACGGCAGCGGCGTGACGACTTCGGGCGGTCCGCTCGCCTTGGTCTGCCCAGGTTGGTACTCGAACCGCACCAGGGCGTCCTGATTGGCGACATAAAGCTGGTTCCCGATCAGCGCGAGGCCGTACGGCGCGTTGAGGTTTTCAGCAAAGACCGAGGCCTCATACGTGCCGTCGCCTTCCGGGTCGCGCAGGAGCGTCAGCCGGTTTCCGCCCTTGACCGGGCTGGTGCCCCGGGCCTTGATGACGGCCGCAATCACGTCCTTGGGCTTGAGATCGGGGGCACTGCCGCCGCGGCCTTCGGCCACCAGAATATCGCCATTGGGCAGCACGAGCGTCTGCCGGGGAATCTTCAGATCGGTGGCGATGGCCGAAATCTTGTAGCCCTCGGGAACGGTGGGCAGCTTATCGCCCCAGGGGGAAGGCTTCGCGATGACCATATCGGGCAGCAGGCCACGTTCGGGCTTGGGCAGATCGGGGGAAGGCCCATATTGGCCTCCGGCCTGCGCGCTGCACACCCCAGCCATCACCAGCAGCGGCAGCCCGGCAATCAGTCGTAGATGCTTCATAGCGGCCCCCGGATGTGCGGCGTGCGAAAACCCAGCCAGAGCGCCAGCAGCGACAGCGCAGCGCCCACCGCAGACAGAATCAACGCGGTGGGCATGCTTGCCCACGCGTCGCGGGCGTGCAGAAGCGCGTTGAAAAGACCCACCAGCCAGGCCGCCAGCAGCACCACGGCATAGGGCACGATGCCGCGCGCGCGTTGCGTGGCCCGGAAAAGATCAACGATGGCAAACAGCAGCGCTATCGCGCCGAACAGCAGGCCCCCGACCAACAGCCAGGAGGCGAAATTGTTCCATTGGATGTGAAAAGTCTGCGCATAGGCAGCATCCGCGAGTGCCGCGCCGAGAAACAAGGGAAACATTCCGGCCAGGAACACCGCAGGCATGGGGCGCACGGTAAGGGCGTACCGATTTTCGATGAGTGGGGTCACTGGATCGCCTCGTGAGTTGCGGGCCGGATCAGAGGCCCGTGGAGGTCGGCGCAGCAAGTGGTGTTCCTGCGCCATTTACAAAGCGATTCGCAGCTCAGCGCTTGGCGATCTGCGCCGGCGCATCCGGACGCCAGCCGCCCCCCAGCGCCTTGTATGCAGCTACCGCTGCGCGCGCCGCTTCAACTTGGGCCTGCGCCCGGGCGTCCGATGCCTGCAAGAGCGACGTGTCTGCATACAGCACGTCGAGCAGACTGGCGGCGCCGCGCTTGTAGGCTGCAAACGATGACGCGCGCGCATGCGTCAGCGCGTCTTCGCCTCGGGTCAGCACTACGGACTGTTCGGCGCGGTGGACCAGTGCGGAAAACGCGTTCTCGACATCTTCCGTCGCCTGCAGGACTGCCAGGCGATACGCCGCCAGCGCCTCGGCCTCCTGGCCCTTCGCCACTTCTATCTGCGCGTTGATGCGGCCAAAGTCGAAAAGTCGCCAGCGCAGACCGAGTACGCCCGCGGATTGGCTTGCACCGGCAGAGAACAGATTGCCACTCGATACGTTCGTAGCGCTACCCAGCAAGCCGCTCAACGAGAACTTCGGATAGAACTCGGAGACGGCCTCGCCAATCCGGGCGTTGGCGGCCGCCAACCGGCGTTCGGCCGCGATCAGGTCGGGCCGGCGTTGGAGCAGATTCGCCGGAGAGCCCATGTTCTCGATTCGGGGTACGGCGGGTATCGGCGCATGCGCCGCCAATTCAGTGCGATGCGTGCCGGGCACCGCCCCCAGCACGACGTCCAGCGCGTTCATGGCCGCATCGAGTCCACTTTGCAGGACCGGAATGGTTGCCTCTACTTGCGACAGCGCGCCATCCGCCTGACGCACCTGGTATTCCGCAGCCAGCCCGCGTTCATGCAGCAGCGCTACCTTGGCGACAAGCTCCTGCTGCGTCCTGACCTGCCGCTGAGCGATTTCCAGCCGCGCTTGGAGGCCACGGATCGCAATATAGGTATCCGCGGTTTGCGCGGCTACCGCGAGCTGGGTTGCCGTCGCCACCGCATCCGAGGCCTGAAGTCCGGCAATTGCCGCCTCGCGGCCACGCCGCAGGCCCCCAAACATGTCGATTTCCCAGCTGGCCTCGAGATTCGCTTCGTATTGATTGCCCCAGCGGTCGTAATCGGGCGTGCTGCTGGCCACTTGCCCCAGCGGCGTCTCGAGCGACTGATGCGACCGCGCAGCCAGGCCGCGCACGGAGGCCGATGGCAGCAAGGCCGCGTTCGCCGCGCCCAACCCCGCACGCGCCTGCGTCACGCGCGCCGCCGCCTGCGCCAGATCCAGGTTCTGCGCGATCGCCAATGACACGTAGCGTGCCAGCATCGGATCGTCGAACTGAAGCCACCACGTATCCAGGTCTTGCACGGCCCCCGATCCCGCGTGCCGGGTTGGAGACTGCGTGTAGTGGTCGGGAAGCGGCGTCTCGGGCCGGTGGTAATCAGGACCTGCCACACACCCGGCCAACATGGTGGCGCCGAGCAAGACAAGAGAATGACGGGCACGCATGCGAATCCTTCAAGCGTAAATTTATGGTGACTATAATACGTTTTGGTCACTTGTTGTCAACAAAAATCCCGCAGGTTAAGCTGCACGCATGACGAAAGCATCATCCCCCGCCCTTCAGCCGCGAGGCCCCTCCGATCACGACGTCCGCGATCAGATCGTCGAAGCCGCCACCGAGTACTTCGGCCTGTACGGTTTCGACAAGACCACGGTTTCCGACCTAGCCAAGGCCATCGGGTTCTCCAAGGCCTATATCTACAAGTTCTTCGACTCCAAACAGGCGATCGGCGAGGTCATCTGCGCCAACCGCCTGAACACGATCATGGTCGCGGTGGACGCGGCCGTCGCCGACGCGCGGTCCGCGCCGGACCGGCTGCGCCGCATGTTCAAGGCGCTGGTGGATGCTGGCAGCCAGCTCTTCTTCCACGACAGCAAGCTTTACGACATTGCGCGAACCTCGGCCAGCGAGTCTTGGCCATCCGCGCAGGCCTATGAGGCGCACATCAAGGGCCTCATCCTGCAGGTGATCCGTGAAGGCCGGGAAGCTGGCGACTTCGAACGCAAGACGCCCCTGGACGAAACGGCCGACGCCATCTACCTCGTCATGCGGCCGTATATCAATCCCCTGCTCCTGCAGCACAACCTGGCGAATGGCACGGAAGCCACGGTGCAACTGTCCAGCCTGATACTGCGCAGCTTGGCGCCGTAAATATTTTGTAGTGACCATTGACCTTATTGGTCACTTGTATAGAATGGGGACCTTCTTTGTGAGGATGGTTTCCCATGTTTCGGCGCCAGCTTGCCCCGTTTGCCTTTTGCCTGTTGCCTTTCGCCCTCTCGGCATGCGGCGATAGCCCTCCATCAGATCCCCGCCTCGATCTCCCGCTTGTCCGCGTCGGTGTGGCGCAAAACGCATCCGCGTCGGCGCGGTCCTTCACGGGAGTCGTGGCGGCGCGCGTTCAAAGCGATCTGGGATTCCGCGTGTCGGGCAAGGTCTTGGAGCGCCTCGCCGATACTGGTCAAACCGTGACCCGCGGGCAGCCGCTCATGCGGCTGGATCCGGAGGACCTGGGCCTGCAAGCCCGTGCGCAGCAAGAGGCGGTTGCCGCGGCGCATGCTCGCGCCAAGCAGGCCATCAACGACGACGCCCGCTATCGCGGCCTCGTTGCGGAAGGCGCCGTGTCAGCGTCTGCCTATGCGCAGATCAAGGCCGCGGCCGATACGGCGCGCGCGGAACTGAAGGCGGCCGAAGCGCGGGCCAACGTCGCGAAGAACGCGTCTAGCTATGCGGTGCTGGTGGCAGACGCGGACGGCGTCCTCGTGGAAACGCTGGCCGAACCCGGCCAGGTCGTTGCCGCCGGGCAGCCCGTCGTGCGGCTTGCGCGCGCCGGCCAGCGCGAAGCCATCGTGCACCTGCCCGAGACATTACGGCCGTCAGTGGGTTCCGCAGCCCTGGCGACGTTGTACGGCGACCGTCATTCCCCCGCGCCCGCCATATTGCGGCAACTGTCCCATGCGGCGGATCGCGTCACGCGGACGTTCGAGGCCAGATACGTGCTGGAAGGCGCGCTGGCCCCTGCGCCGTTGGGGGCCACTGTCACGATCGACATTCAGCAGTCGCCGCACGGCACGCCCATGCTGCAGGTACCGATTGGCGCGGTATTCGACACCGGAGCAGGTCCGGGCGTCTGGGTGGTGGTGGACGGCACGCCGGCCCAGGTGGCGCGGCGGCCCGTCCAGGTGCACGGCCTGAGCGACGATGTGGCGCGTGTCGCCGGCGACCTCAAGGCCGGCGAACGTGTCGTGTCCCTGGGCGCGCATCTGCTGCATGAAGGCGAGCAAGTCCGGCTCGAGGAGAAGAATGCTGCCGCCATCGTGGGAGTGCGTCGATGAGCGAAGGCCGCTTCAACCTGTCCGCACTCGCCGTGCGCGAACGCTCAATCACGCTGTTCCTGATTCTTCTCGTCTCGGTTGCCGGGATCCTCGCGTTTTTCCAACTGGGCCGTGCCGAGGATCCACCCTTCACCATCAAGCAAATGACCGTCGTGACGGCATGGCCCGGCGCGACCGCGCAGGAAATGCAGGATCAGGTTGCCGAACCGCTGGAAAAGCGGCTGCAGGAACTGCGGTGGTATGACCGAACCGAAACCTTCACGCGGCCGGGCCTGGCGTTCACCATGGTGTCCCTGCTGGACAGCACGCCGCCCAAGGAGGTGCAGGAAGCGTTCTATCAGGCACGCAAAAAGCTCGCCGACGAAACGAAGCGCCTGCCTTCCGGCGTCATCGGGCCGATGGTTAATGACGAGTACGCGGACGTCACTTTTGCCCTTTATGCGCTCAAGGCGAAGGGCGAGCCTCAGCGCCTGCTGGCGCGCGACGCCGAGGTCATGCGCCAACAACTGCTTCACGTGCCCGGCGTCAAGAAGGTGAACATCATCGGCGAGCAGCCCGAGCGCATCTTCGTGTCGTTCTCCCATGACCGTCTGGCTACGCTCGGCGTCGATCCGCAAGCCATTTTTGCGGCGCTCAATGCTCAGAACGTCCTTACGCCCGCGGGGTCGATCGAAACCAAGGGGCCCCAGGTGTTCCTGCGTGTGGACGGCGCGTTCGACAGCCTGGACAAGATCCGCCAGACGCCCGTCAGTGGCCAGGGACGTACGCTGAAGCTGGCGGACGTGGCGACCGTAGAACGCGGCTACGAAGATCCAGCCACTTTCCTGGTGCGCAGCAACGGCGAGCCTGCGCTGCTCTTGGGCGTGGTCATGCGTGACGAATGGAATGGGCTTGAGCTGGGCAGCGCGCTCGAAAAGGAGGTCGGCAAGATCAATGCCGCATTACCGCTCGGCATAAGCCTGGCCAAGGTGACGGACCAGGCGGTCAACATCAGCGCGGCCGTCGACGAATTCATGGTCAAGTTCTTCGTCGCACTGCTGGTCGTGATGCTGGTGTGCTTTATCAGCATGGGATGGCGCGTCGGCGTCGTGGTGGCCGCCGCCGTACCCCTGACCCTGGCAGCGGTGTTCGTCATCATGGCGGCCTCGGGCAAGAACTTCGACCGCATCACGCTTGGCTCGTTGATCCTGGCGCTAGGCCTGCTGGTGGACGACGCCATCATCGCCATCGAAATGATGGTGGTCAAGATGGAAGAAGGCTACAGCCGGATCGCGGCGTCGGCGTATGCGTGGAGCCACACGGCCGCCCCCATGCTGTCGGGCACGCTGGTCACCGCGGTCGGCTTCATGCCGAACGGTTTCGCGCTTTCGACCGCGGGGGAGTACACCAGCAACATGTTCTGGATCGTCGGCATTGCGCTGATCGCGTCATGGGTAGTGGCGGTGTTCTTCACGCCGTATCTGGGCGTGAAGATGCTGCCGGACATAAAGAAGATTGAAGGCGGACACCACGCCATCTACAACACCCGCCATTACAACCGCTTCCGGCGCCTGCTGCGGCACGTCATCGGCCGCAAATGGCTGGTCGCGGGAACGGTGGTCGCGGTCTTTGCGCTTGCCGTGGTGGGCATGGGCCTGGTCAACAAGCAGTTCTTTCCCACTTCGGATCGGCCCGAAGTGCTCGTTGAAGTGCAGATGCCATACGGCACGTCCATCGCACAGACAAGCCAGGCCACAGCGTCAGTCGAAGCATGGCTCGCCCGGCAGCCGGAGGCCAGGATCGTCACCGCCTACATCGGCCAAGGTGCGCCGCGCTTCTTTCTGGCCATGGCGCCCGAGCTGCCGGACCCGTCATTCGCCAAGATCGTGATCCTGACGGGGGATGACAAGGAACGCGAAGCGCTCAAGTTCCGGCTGCGCCAGGCTATCGCCGACGGCTTGGCGCCGCAGGCGCAGGTCCGCGTCACCCAGATCGTGTTCGGCCCGCCCTCGCCGTTCCCGGTCGCCTACCGCGTCATGGGGCCTGACGCCGGCAAGCTTCGCACGATTGCCGCACGCGTCCAGTCGATCATGCAGGCGGATCCCATGATGCGCACCGTGAACACCGACTGGGGCGCGCGTGTTCCCGCCCTGCACTTCACGCTGGACCAGGACAGGCTTCAGGCGGTGGGATTGAGCTCCAGCTCGGTGGCCTTGCAGTTGCAATTCCTGTTGAGTGGCGTGCCCCTCACCAACGTTCGCGAAGACATCCGCTCGGTGGAGGTGGTCGGCCGAGCCGCCGGTGACATCCGTCTAGATCCGGCCAAGATCGCCGGCCTGACGCTCGTGGGGACCGAAGGCCAACGCGTGCCCCTGTCGCAGGTCGGAACGATTGATGTCCGCATGGAGGATCCGATCCTGCGGCGCCGCGACCGCACGCCGGTGATTACGGTGCGCGGCGACATCGCGGAAGGGCTTCAGCCGCCTGACGTTTCCACCGCGATCTTCAAGCAGCTGCAGCCGGTCATCAATGACCTGCCAGCGGGATATCGCATCGAACAGGCCGGCTCCATCGAAGAATCCGCCAAGGCCAGCGCCGCCATGCTGCCGCTATTTCCCATCATGATCGCCGTCACCCTGCTCATCATCATCCTGCAGGTGCGATCCATCGCCGCCATGGTGATGGTGTTTGCGACCAGCCCGCTCGGCCTGATCGGTGTCGTGCCGACACTGCTTCTGTTTCAGCAGCCGTTCGGTATCAATGCGCTGGTCGGACTGATTGCCCTGTCCGGAATCCTGATGCGCAACACGCTGATCCTGATCGGCCAGATCCACCATAACGAACAGGAAGGCCTGGCGCCCTTCGACGCGGTGGTCGAGGCGACGGTGCAGCGAGCGCGGCCGGTGATCCTGACGGCGCTGGCCGCGATACTGGCTTTCATCCCGTTGACGCATTCGGTGTTCTGGGGAACGCTGGCCTACACGCTGATCGGCGGCACGTTCGCCGGGACCATCATCACGCTGGTGTTCCTGCCGGCCATGTACGCTATCTGGTTCAAGATCCGTCCGGCCGCCGCGCGGGACGCCGCTGAACCCATTGTTTCCCGGGCTATGACCAGTTGATCCACACCACCTCCGGCGTGGCGGCTGCCCGCCGGGGGCTTCACGACGAGGGGGTTCGTATGTACAGGAATCAACAGACTGGCTGGGCGGCTCAGCGCCAGGCCGCACTTGCGAGGATGCTTGCAGGCGGGGGCAAGCCCGATTTCGCCCGTCCAGATCAGATCGTCGGCATGACGGGCTTACAGATCCTGCACGCCATGATGGCCGGCGAGCTGCCCTACCCGCCGATGAACGACACCACGAACATGACGCTCGTGGAAGCGGACTCGGGCTGGGCCGTATTTCTCGGCATCCCCGAGCTGCGGCATTGCAATCCGTTCGGCACCGTCCATGGCGGCTGGTTCTCGACTCTGCTGGATTCGGCATTGGGTTGTGCGATCCAGAGTGCGCTCCCGGAGGGCCGGAGCTACACGACGGTCGAACTCAGCGTCAACATCGTACGCGCGGCTGCGCCGTCCACTGGCGCGCTTCGCGCCGCCGCGACGCTGATACACAGCGGCATGCAGATCGCCACGGCGCAGGCGCGGGTGGAGGACGAAAACGGCAAGCTGTATGCGCACGCCACCACCACCTGCGTTGTATTTGACCGGCGTGCATAGCGCATCGCTACACCCCAAACGACATCGACATCCGTTCCAACCACGCGCTGGCCACCGGCTGGCGCCGCGCAAGAAACCCCAGCGGACCGTCTTCAGCCAGGCGCCAGTGCGCCGTCCCGAAACGTAGCGTTCCCCGAAGCGTGCAGCGCGTGCGGATCAGCCCTGCCGGCCCGTCCTGCACGGTCCACACCGCGAAGCGTAGCGGTACGGCGAGGCGCGGGCCGGGGCGGAAATGCACGCTGGCCGCGGGCCGCCCTTCCGCAATAAGCGACGCCTGCGTCAGCGCAGCAGGCTCACCGGGCGCGCCCAACGCACGCAGCGGCTCGAAATGGCCAATGCGCTTCGGGATCCCCCACAATTTGCGGCCCCCCTCGGCGGCAGCCTCGTCGTCCACCCAGATCGGGCCCACGGTACACGCGGGTGCGAGCAATCCCGCGTGACGTACCGCCGTCGCAAAAAGCAGCTCGTTATAGACGAGCGTGCCGCCAGGTTCATAAGCCGTCCAGACGGTCGTGCAGATGGCATGGCGTCCCAACGTGACCACGCGGGCATCACCGGGCGCCTGCTGCGGCAGATCGGCCAGCGGCACCCGCCACGCGCTGATGAGCGCATGGCCCTGCAGGTTCCAGGGCGCCTGCGGATACGGCGAAGGCGCATCGGAATGTGAGGTGTCGGCAGCCATGCCGGGCGGAATGCCGTTCGAAGGAGGAATCATGCTGGCGAACTCCTGTGAGGCGGTATCGGCCGATAGTAAGCGCCCCGCGACCGAACGCCGCATGCCTTTCCATTCGGACGGAATGCGTAAGGTTCTGTAATAGAATCCTGCCCATGTCGATTCACCGGGACTCTGCGTTTCAGCCCCGCGGCCTGCCTTGGCGCTTGCTCGTCTGCCTGGCAATGGCCGCTTTCGTGCTGCGCGCTTTCATCCCGACCGGCTACATGGCGGGGCCGTCCACGACCTCGCTGATGCTGACGCTGTGCGAAGCCGGCGGCACGATGAACGTGACGTTCGACTTGCCGGGAGAGCAGGATTCGAAGCACGTTGCTGGTGAGGCCTGCGCCTTTGGCGCCCTCGCCGCGCACGCGATCTTGCCGGACACGGGGCTTGCGCCCGTGCTGTCAGCGCGCGCCGCTTACGCCGCGCCCGAAATCCCCGTCTACCGGGCCACGCCGCCGCTTCCGGCCCTGGGGCCGCCCCTCGGATCACGCGCCCCGCCTTCCCTGTCTTCCTGATCCGCCGCGCACGCGCCTGAGGCCGTGCACGGCAGCGAAGAGCGGGAGCCCCCGTAAGCCATCACCACGGCGCCAGCGCATCGGCGCCGCCTGCACGGCCATCCCCTCTTCGCCCGCGCTTTGCCGACCGGCCTTTCATGCCGGCGGCAGATCATGTCGAAGACAAAGAAGAGGGGTCATCTTGACCATCGTTCGCTCGCACGCGTGCCTCGGCACGACGCTGATCCTGGCCGCGTTCAACGCCGCCGCCCAAACCGCTCCTGCCACCCTCGCCCCCATCACCGTGGTCGGCGGCACGGAAACCGCGCTTACCACCGAGGCATCCACCGGCTCCAATCTCGGCCTCACACCCATGCAGACGCCCGCGAGCGTCGACATCATTTCGCGGGAACAGATCGAGTCCCGCGGCGACGCCAGCGTGATCGAAGCGATCACCCGCGCACCCGGCTTTTCGGCCGCTCCCCACCCCGGCAACGGCAACAGCGCCCTGTCGGTGCGCGGCTTCACCGACAGCACGTCGGTCATGCGGCTGTACGACGGACTGCGCCAATATGGCGGCGTCGGCCTGACGTTTCCGTTCGACACGTGGTCGGTCGAGCGCATCGAGGTGCTGCGCGGGCCCGCCTCCGTCATCTACGGCGACGGCGCGATCGGCGGCGTCGTCAACGTGATCCCCAAGCGCCCCACCCGCGGGCCGATCCAGAACGAAGTGCAGGCCACGATCGGCACGCAGGACACGGCACGGCTGGGCCTGGGGAGCGGCGGCGCGCTCAGCGATACGTTGTCGTATCGCCTGGATGTCAGCGGCAACTACACGGACGGCTATGTCGCCCGGGGCCAGTCGGGCGACGCGACGTTCTCGGGCGCGCTGCGCTGGGACGCCACGCCCGACCTGAACATGACGCTGAGCTATGCGTACGGCTATCAGCGCCCGATGCGGTATTTCGGCACGCCGATGATCAACGGCGAGCAGGACGACGCCGTGCGCAAACAGAACTACAACGTCGCCGACAGCTTCATGCGCTTTCGCGACCAGTGGACGCAACTGGACACCGTCTGGACGCCGAACGATGCGACCACGGTGCGCGCGCGCCTTTACCACGTGCAGAGCGACCGTGACTGGCGCAATGCCGAACGCTACGTCTACAACCCCGCGACCAGCCTGATCGACCGATCGGACAACACGCAGATCACGCATGACCAGGCCCAGACGGGCCTGACGACGAGCGCCGTCTTCAAGGGTACGCTGGCCGGCCTGGACAACACGGTGTCCGTGGGTTTCGACGTCAACCACGCCACGTTCAAACACATCAACAACACGTACACGGGCAGTTCGGGATCGGTGGATCCGTATGACCCGGATCACGGCCGGTACCAGAGCGACGTCCCGTTCATTCCGCGTTACCGCAACAAGGCCGACCAGTTCGCCCTGTTCATGGAAGACCGCCTGGCGCTGACCAGCAAGTGGTCCCTCATCGGCGGCCTGCGCTACGACCACGCGAAGGTTACGCGCGACGACCTGGTCACTGGTCAGCGGGCCCTGTCCAAGACGTTTTCCGACGTGGGCTGGCGCATCGGCACCGTGTATGACGTGACTCCGGATCTGGCCGTCTATGCGCAATACGCGGAAGCCGCCGACCCAGTCAGCGGGCTGTTGATGATCAGCCCGTCCAACGCGTCGTTCGATCTGTCGCGCGGCAAGCAGATCGAGATCGGCTTGAAGCAGAATTTCATGGATGGGCGCGGCGAGTGGACCTTGGCGGCGTACGAGATCCGCAAGACCAATCTGCTGTCGCGCGACGCCGATGATCCGAGCCTTCGGGTTCAGGTGGGCGAGCAATCGTCGCGCGGGCTGGAAACGTCGCTGTCGCTGGCGGTCGCGCCTGGCTGGACCATCGACGCCAATGCCACCGTGCTGCGAGCCAGGTACGACGACTTCTCCGAGTCCGTCGGCGGCGCGGCCGTGTCGCGCGCGGGCAATGTCCCGCCCAATGTGCCGCAACGCCTGGCGAACCTGTGGCTGAGCTGGAACTTCCAGCCGGGCTGGACCGCGATGGGCGGCATGCGCTACGTGGGCAAGCGCTATGCGGACAGCGCCAACACCATCGAACTGCCGTCCTACACCACGACCGACCTGGCGCTGCGCTGGGACGTGAACAAGGACACCGCCATCACGGCCCGGGGCTTCAACATCTTCGACCGCGCGTACTTCACGACCGCCTACTACACCAACACCCAATGGATGTATGGGCCAAGCCGCCGGTTCGAGCTGACGCTGAACCACCGTTTCTGAGCGAGGCGCGACCATGGACGTCAAGGCGCGCCTGCGCAGGCTGACCTACCTGGCGCATCGCTGGCTGGGGGTGGGCGGCTGCCTGCTGATGCTGGCGTGGTTTCTCAGCGGCATCGTCATGCTGTATGTCGGCTACCCGAAGCTGACGCCCGAAGAGCGATTCGTCAGCCTGCCCGTGCTGGCGGCGGACGTTTTGCGCCCGTTGGACGCGGCGCAGGCCGGCGGCACGCTTGCCGTGCTGACGTCGGTGCGCGGTGAGCCGACCTACATCGTGCCAACCCCGGACGGCCCGCGCGCCTGGTCCGCCCGAACCGGGCAGGCCGGTGGCGCGGTGACGGCGGACATGGCCATCGCCGCGGCGCAAGCATTCTGGCCCGCGGGCACGCCCCGGCATGCGGGCCTGATCGACGAGGACCGCTGGACACATTCACGCGGGCTGGACCGCCATCGCCCGCTGCATAAAGTGCGCGTGGAGGGCGACGCGGCAGGCACGCTGTATGTGTCGTCAGCGACGGGCGAAGTCGTGCTGGACGCGCCGATCGCGCAGCAGCGCTGGAACTACGTTGGCGCGTGGCTGCACTGGCTGTACATGGCGCGCGACCGCTCCGTCGATCCGGTATGGAGCTGGATGGTGATCATCCTGTCGGCCGTCTGCACCGTGCTGGCGGTCAGCGGCACGGTCGTCGGCGTGTGGCGCTGGCGCTTTCGCGGCCGCTACAAAACGGGCGCGCGCACGCCGTACCGCGAATCCTGGATGCGCTGGCACCACATCATCGGGGTCGCCTTCAGCGCATTTGTCTGCACGTGGATCTTCAGCGGGCTGATGTCGATGAATCCGGGCGGGCTATTCGCCGGCTCCGATCCCGGACCTGATCGGCAAGCCATGGCGGGCGCGCAACGCGCCGCGCCGATTGCGGATCCGCGGCCGGTGCTGCAGGCCTTGCACGACACGGGATTTCATCCGGTCCAGCTCGAATGGCGGCGGATGGCGGACCAGCCGTACGTGCTGGCGCGCGACGCGATGGCCGAGAGCAGAATCGTTCGCCGGCAGGACGGCGGCCTGACTGTGCAGACGACGTGGCAGCCTGACGCCGTGCTTCCTGCCGCGCGCGCGCTGTTTCCTGGCGCGACTGTCCAGGCGACGTTGCTGGATCACTACGATGCCTACTACTACGCGCGCCACGCCGAAGCGATGAACGGCGGCGCCCCGCGCGGACTGCCGGTCCTTCGGCTGGATTTCGACACACCGGCCGGCGACCGCGTCTACGTGGACCTGCGCACGGGCGACCCGGTGCTCAGCCTGTCCCGCGCGCAGCGGGCCGGACGCTGGCTCTTCTACTTTTTGCATAGCTGGGATACGCCCGCCCTGCTGAATGCCGGCGTGGGTCGGGACCTGGCGCTTATCCTGTTGAGCCTGGGCGGCCTGGCCGTGTCCGCGACGGGCATCGTGCTGGGCGCGCGGCGGCTGGGCTGGGCGCGCGGCGCGCCGGTAGAATCGCGCCATCCCCGATCGCAAGGCACAAGATGACGCTTCCTCCCGAACCTTATTCCCCCCGCCGCATTGCCACGCTGGGCGTGTGGCGCGAGGCAGGTCATTCGATCAAGGCGTACGGCATCCATCGAGACCCGGACGTTGCGCGTCCGATCCTGTCCGAGCACGTCACGGCGTCAGTCCGCGCCACCGTGCGCGACGTACTGGACGAACACGCTGACGGTCCGCGCACCCATGGTCTTGGTTACTGCATTGCGCACGTGGGCGAGGAAGCCGTGTGGCTGCTCGTGGACTGGTGGATCTCCGGCGGCATCGTGTGCCAGCGCATGCTGTCGGCGCCGCTGGCCCGGCCGGACGCGTTTGCGCCGGTCAACGCGCCCGCGCTGGCTTGCGTATGGGAACTGGCCGTGATCGCGCATGAACGCGACGCGTGGGTGCGGCACATGCTTACCGCACGCCCGGACGCGGACGGATATCTGCACGACGTGCTGGCCGCCGGGCGATATTGACGCGGGGCGCGCAGTACCGACGCGGCCCCCACGTTATTGATGCGGCGTCAATCCGAGTGAGGTCGAGGCGGCGTATCCATAGACGCGTCGACCTCGGAGACCGTCTCGCCCGGGTAGGCGACGCTGGCGGCTGCCGCGGCGTCGTCGCGTGTCGCATAGGACCCCCCGTCCTCTTGAACGCCCAGCAAGGCGATGCCACGAAAACCCCAGTGGCCATCCGCGCGCTGAAAGACTTCAACGATCATTTCTCTTCCTCATCGCGGTCCGGGGCGGGACGCGTGTCGTTGCTGCCAGGCAGCCTGCCACTACGCGCCTCGGCTTCTTCCTGGGCCACGGCCTGATCGAAGCCCGGCTGATCATGGCTGCGCGCGCGCGGCGGGTGGTCGACGTCCGGCACGGGCTCCGGGGTCGTGGCATGGCCGGATGGCCGCAGCGCGCCTTTGTTAACGTCGGGCTGGCCGGGGATGGATTCTCGGGCACTGTCGGACTTGGGTTGCGTCATGGAAAAGCTCCGGTGCATCAAGGTGATTGGCAGGCGAGCAAGTGCCGTTCCTGCACGCGGAACCCTTTGACGGAGACAAGCGGTTCACGGCCCCTCGGTCAATGTGCGCAGGAACGCGGCGATGTCCTTTGCATCCTGTTCGCTGACACCCAGGTCGGGCATGGCCGTGCCCGTTTTGACGTCTGTCGGATTGCGCAGCCAGCGCTCCATGTTGGCGGGCGTATTGGGCAGGACGCCCGCGATGTATGGCCGGTCGCCCATCTGGTCCAGCGCCGGGCCCACGTAGTTCCACGCTCCGGGCACGCCCGGAATCGCATGGCAGGTCACGCAAAGATATTGCTGCAGCGCATCGCGGCCGGCCCGGGCGTCTCCTACCCGGGCCGCGGGCTGGACCTTTTCAAGCGGTGTGGCGGGCGGTTGGTCATCCTCCGCGCGCCGATAATCGTCGGCGGACAAACCCGGCAACACGCGCAGGAACGCCACCACGTCCCATATTTCGTCGTCGGTCAGGCGGTATTGCCAAGCCGGCATGCCGGTCATCTTGATGCCCTGCCGGGTAACCCAGAAGATCTCGGCCGCCGTTCGCATCCGCGCGGTAGCAACCAGCGCGGCGGGCGCCGGGTTCAGCCCCAGCGCGTACGGCTGCGGCGCCACCCCCGGTCCCCCGTGGCATTGGGCGCAGTGGGCGCGGTACAGGCGCGAGCCGTTCTGGATGCGTTCGGCCGTGTCCAGTTCAGGCGCCACGATGTCGGCCGACCGCATCTTCACGGCCCGCGTCAACGCGACATCAAGCAGATGGTGCACCGGCGTGGTGTGCGGCGACGTGGCGGTCACGTCGTACGCGCCGAAGTACACAACAGCGCCACCCACCGCCCCGGCGGTCGCGGCGGCGGCAACAAGCGTGACCGCGGCCGTGCGCGTCCAGCGCTTCATGGCGCCCTCGCCTTGCGGTCTGCACGCCGCACCAGATAGGCGGCGATATCCTCGGCGTCCGCGTGCTGCAAGCCCGTGCCGGGCATGGCCGTCCGGGGATTCACGGCGGGCGGATCCATCAGCCAGCGCACCAGGTTTTCGGGGGTGTTGGGCAGCAGCCCGGCCACGTACGCCTGCCGCGCCATGTTGCCCAAAGGCGGGCCAACACGGGACGGAGGACCGCTGACGCCGGGGACGGTGTGACAGGCGGTGCAGCCGCGCTCGGCGATCAGCCGGCGGCCACGGTCGGGATCGGCCCCTTCGCGCAAGCCGCCCGCCGCATCCGCTGGAAAGAGCGGCCGCTTGTCGTCCTGGCAAGCGCCAAGCAGCAACATCGCAGCCAGGGCCGGTAGCAGGCGGTTGGGTCGGGCAATCCGGCGCAAGGCCGTCTCCTCTATCGCGCTGTCTGCGCAGAATCTCGAGGCGCCAGCAACTCTTGTGCCCGCAAGACAATCGCGCACGCGGGCACGAAAAATGCTGACGAAGCCTCTCGCGGGCCGGCGGTCCGTTGGCCGGACTGGCCATCGCGCGCCGGATCATCCATTACAAGAACATGGCGAAAATCCTACTTATCGCGCTCGCCGCCGCGTTGCCCGTTGCCGCGTCGGCTCAACCCAGCGGCGAGGACGCTGCGCGGATCGCCGAGATCGGCTGGGTGTTGTACGTGGGCGCGGCGGCGATCTTCGCCGCGGTGGCCGCGGTGCTGGCGCTGGCGATGTTCGGTCCCGCGACGCTGCGCCGCCGGCTTTCGCGGACCGGGCTCATCGTCGGCGCGGGCATCGCGTTTCCCGTCGTGGCGCTGACTGCCCTGCTGATCTACGTGCTGACACCTTCCCCGTCGGCGGCCCGGGACGCGGCATCGTTTGCCGCGCGCATCGAAGTCACCGGCGAATTGTGGTGGTGGCGCGTGCGCTATCTGGATGCGTCGGGGGGCTTGCTCTTCGAGACCGCCAACGAGATCCGCATTCCCACGGGCAAGCCGGTGCAATTCCTGCTCAAGTCCGACAACGTGATCCACAGTTTCTGGATTCCCGAACTAGGCGGCAAGCTCGACATGATCCCCGGCCGCGTGAACCGGATGCGCGCGCTGGCCAGGACCCCCGGCACGTTTCGCGGCCATTGCGCCGAGTATTGCGGCGCGCAACACGCCCAGATGCTTTTTGACGTGCAGGCGGTGGACGCGGGCGCATTCGAGGCCTGGGTGCAGGCGCAACGCCAGCCGGCACGCGCGCCCGGACCCGAGCTCAAGCCAGCGGCCGAGCTATTCACGCAGGCGTGCGCGCAATGCCACACAGTGCGCGGCTCGGCGGCACTCGGCACGCTGGGACCGGACCTCACCCATGTGGGCAGCCGCCCCTCCCTTGCGGCGGGCATATTGCCGAACAACGTAGGCGCGATGGGCGGATGGATTGCCGGCAGCCAGCAGATCAAGCCTGGCAATGGCATGCCCTCCTTCGACCAATGGCCGGGCGAGGATCTGCGCGCCGTGGCCCGTTACCTGGAAAGCCTGAAGTGACGCGCCAGACATCCCCGACCGAGCTTCCCAACGCGCTGCCGCGGCCCGAAGGCGAACTCGAGCAGCTCGAACGCGCCTGGAAGCGTCCCACGGGATGGCGGGCGCTCACGGTGGTCAACAACACGTCCATCGGCCTGCTGTACATCGGCACCGCACTGCTCTTTTTCATCCTGGCCGGCGTACTGGGGTTGATGATGCGAACCCAGCTCGCCGCGCCAGACAACAACCTGATCGGCCACGAGCTTTACAACCAGCTCTTCACCATGCACGGCACGGTGATGATGTTCCTGTTCGCGGTGCCGGCCGTCGAGGCGGTAGCCGTACTGCTGCTGCCCAACATGCTGGGCGCGCGCGACCTGCCGTTTCCGCGGCTGTCGGCCTACGCCTATTGGGCCTATGCAATCGGCGGGCTGGTGTTCTTCTGCAGCATCTTCGTGGGGCTCGCGCCCGACGGCGGCTGGTTCATGTACCCGCCGCTGACCAGCACCAAATACTCGCCCGCGGTGAACGCCGACCTGTGGCTGCTGGGCATCGGCTTCATCGAGATCTCGGCGATTGCCGGCGCCATCGAGCTGGCCGTCGGCATCCTGCGCACGCGCGCGCCCGGCATGTCGCTGGACAAGATCCCGGTGTTCGCCTGGGTGATGCTGGTGTTCTGCGGCATGGTAATCATCGCGTTCCCTGCGGTCATCGTGGCCACTGCGCTGCTGGAGCTGGAGCGCGCGTTCGACATGCCGTTCTTCATTGCCGATCGCGGCGGCGATCCGTTGCTGTGGCAGCACCTGTTCTGGTTCTTTGGCCACCCGGAGGTCTACATCATCTTCCTGCCCGCCGCCGGCATGGTGTCGATGATGATCCCCGCGATGACCGGCACGCCGCTGGTCGGTTATCGCCTGGTGGTGCTGGCGGTAGTGTCCACCGGATTTCTGAGTTTCGGGCTGTGGGTGCATCACATGTTTGCCACGGGCATTCCGCAGTTGTCGCTCAGCTTCGCGTCGGCCGCGAGCATGGCGGTGTCGGTGCCGACTGCCATCCAGATATTCGCCTGGATCGCCACCATTGCCGCCGCCGTCCGGCTGCGCCCGCTCAAGACGCCTACGCTGTTCATCCTGGGATTCTTCTTTGTGTTCGTCATTGGCGGCCTGACCGGCGTGATGGTGGCCGTCATTCCGTTCGACCTTCAGGCGCACGACACCTACTTTGTCGTTGCGCACCTGCATTACGTACTGTTCGGCGGGATGGTGTTTCCGCTGTTCGCGGCGTTCTACTACTGGACGCCCTTCATCAGCGCGCGGCGGCTATCCGAGCGGCTGGGCCGCTGGGCCTTCTGGCTGATGTTCGTGGGCTTTAACGTCGCCTTCTTTCCGATGCACTTCACGGGGCTGGCCGGCATGCCGCGCCGCGTCTACACCTACGCCGAAAGCCAGGGCCTCGGTCCGCTGAACCTGCTGTCGACCGTGGGCGCCTACCTGATAGCCGCGGGGGTGCTCGTTTTCTTGATCGACCTGGCGCGCAACTTCCGGCCGACCATCGACAACAATGCGGGCAATGTCTGGGACGCCGGCACGCTGGAGTGGCTGCCCAGCGGCAGCTACGGGCTGCGCAGCGTGCCCACGGTGACCAGCCGCGAGCCGCTGTGGGATCAGCCCGGCCTGGCACAGCAGGTGGACGACGGCCAGCATTACCTGCCCAATGCGCCGGCCGGCTTGCGCACCACGCTGGTGACCAGCGCGCTGGACGCCCGCCCTGATTACGTGCTGCCGTTGCCCGGCCCCGCGTGGTCGCCGCTGCTTGCCGCCGTGGGCACCGCCGGGTTCTTCCTGCTGCTGACCTTCAAGCTGATGACGCTGGCGGCGGCGTTTGGCGTGCTGGCCGTTGTGGCGCTCTGGCGCTGGCTGTGGGACGCGGATACCGGCCCGGACTACCCGCCGGTGGACATCGGCGGCGGCCTGCGGCTGCCCATGATGTGTTCGGGCAGCGCGTCGCATGCGTCGTGGGCGATGGTGATGCTGCTGATCGTGTGCGCCAGCATCTTCGGATCGTTGCTGTTCAGCTACCTGTTCCTCTGGACCACGAATCCGCAGGCCTGGCCCGCGGCCAGCGCGCTACCCACGCCGGGCTCGCCGATGATGTCCGCCGTCATGCTGGTGGCTGGCGCGGGCCTTGCAGCGGCCGCCGCGCGGCTGATGACGCAAGACCGGCAATCGGCGCTGCGCGGGTGCGTCGCCGGCGCGGCGCTGTTGCTGGCCGCGGCGCCCGCGCTGGACCTGATCGTGCACTGGCAGGCCGGCCTGCGTCCCCAAGCCACCGCCTACACGGCAGCAACGTATGCCGTCGCGGGCCTGCAGGCGCTGTTTGGCGGCCTTTCCGTCGTGATGGCCATATTTACAGTGGCGCGATCAATGGCGGGAAGACTCAGCCCCACGCGCCGCGCGGCGTTCGACACCACCCGGGCGATGATGAATTACACCGTGGCGCAAGGGCTGATCGCGATGGCGCTGCTGCACGCCTTTCCGCGGCTGACGGGATAAGCCATGAGAACGCGCTTCTCGGTCGAACTGCTGTATCTCATCGCCGGCCCGCTGATCTGGCTGGCGCACTTTCTGTTCATCTACATCGTCAACGCGCTGGCCTGCGCCCGGTCGGCGTTGATCGGCCTGTGGCTCGGGCTGCCGGTGTCGTCGTGGATCATCGTAGCCGGCAGCGCGGCGGCCCTGGCCGGCATGGCGCTGGCCGCCTGGCGCCAGCGTGCGCGGGTGCGCGCGCAGGGCGCGCCGCCCTTTCATGCCTGGCTTTGCGCCGCGCTGTGCTGGCTGTCGGCCGTGGCGGTGGTCTGGGAAACGCTACCGGTTTTCCTGATGGCAGCGTGTCTCTGACCGGATGCACCACATACCGCTGCGGCGGCAGGCTATTCCGCCCACTCCGGGTCGCCAGTGAACACCACCGTCAGCCAGCGATCGGGGCTGTCGGCGCCAAGCGCCTCCCCGATCTCGTCGCGCAGGCTGTCCCACTCGCCGATGCCGCGCGCGGGCGTGTCGGCCGGCACGATGAAATACAGTTCGATTTCCTTCGATCGGCCAACCTTAGCGACGTACGCGCGATACGACGCGAAGCCATGGCGCTGCACAAAGGCCTGCGCCACCGAGTCCACGTGCAGTTTCAGGTCGGCAGGCGTGACCAGCAGCATCTCGGACAACGCCTGGCGGATGACCGATAGCGGCAAGGGGATGATCACGGCGCACACCACCGCCAGCACGGCCGGATCGATGTAGGGCGAAATCCATTCCCAGCGGGTGCCCTGCACCCCGAACCCGATGCAGAACGCCACCAGCAGCGCGGCTGTGATGCTGGCCGACATGATCCAGCCCTTCAGGTCCATGTGCAGGAATGCCGACCGGATCCGGCGGTTGGCGCGCGCCTCGGCCAGCGCGATCGCCACGCACGCGGTGAGGGTCAGCACGGCATAGACAAGCGCCAGGCCGAATTCCAGATCGCGCCCCCCTTTCAGCAGGCTGCTGACCGCATTGATGAGCGCGTAGACCGCCACGCCGCTTAGCAGGATGCCGTTCAGCGCGAGCACCATGGGTTCCAGGTGCCAGAAGCCCATCGTGAAGCGCTCGCGCAGCTTGCGCGGCAGTTGCCGGGACGTGGCGTAGGAGGTGATGAGCCGCACGACCACCAGCGACAGCGCGCTCATGCTGGCGTCGACCAGCGAATAGACCCCATCGAAGACGATGGAAAACGATCCCGAGGCCACGCCAAAGCCGATGCCGATGACGGCGATGCAAAGTGTGACCGCGATGGATATCCGCAACACGCCCTGCTCCGAGCGCAGGTCGAACAATGCCGTTCGCGAGGTCATGGTTCCTCCGATGGGGACTGATCTGGCGACACGATAACCGCATCGACCCCTGGGCGGTGCATGGCTCGGCGAGGCGGATCCGACATGAAGCATCAGGTTTATCTGGCACAACCTACTAAACGTAGGTTACGATTGGTAGGTTATCCCATTGAATCGAAGGAAATCGCCATGCACGCGCTCATCGTTGTTGCTCACCCCGATGCGAAGTCCCTCACGCACGCCATCGCCCACCATGTCGCGAACGGGGTCGCGCAACAGGGCTCAGAAACAGGACCGCTGCATTCATACGAGGTGGCGGACCTGGCCGCCGAAGGCTTCGACCCCCGCTTCACCCAGGCCGACGTGGACCTGCACCTGACCCGGTCTAACCCGCCCGCTGACGTGACCGCCGAACACGCGCGCCTGGATCGGGCCGACGCGCTGGTGCTGGTCTATCCCGTGCACTGGTGGTCGTTTCCCGCCTTGTTGAAAGGCTGGATCGACCGCGTCTTCACCAATGGCTGGGCCTATGACGCCAACCCCGACGGCAAGGTGGTCAAACGCTTGCAGCGGCTGCAGGTGCATCTGGTCGCCAGCGGCGGCGCCGATATGCGCACGTATGCGCGGCACGGTTACTTCGGCGCGATGAAGACGCAAATTGATCACGGTATCTTCGGCTACTGCGGCGCGCGCGTGGCAACATCCGATCTGCTGGTGGCGTCCGACGCCGGATACCCCGAAGCGCACCTGACCGCCGCGCAGGCCATCGGCCAGCGGATCTTTGCCCCGCAATCGTGATTGCCCGACCTCGAAGAGACCCTTGATGACGTCCCAACCCGCCCCCCGCCGCCGGCTGTCCAAGGACGCGCGGCAACGCCAGCTCATCGACGTGTCGTGGGCGCTGATCCGCGACGAAGGCACTGACGCGTTGACGCTGGGCCGTCTAGCTGAGCAGGCCGGCGTCTCCAAGCCCGTCGTCTACGACCACTTCGGCACCCGCAACGGGCTGTTGGCGGCGCTGTACCAGGATTTCGACCAGCGCCAGACCGGAATCATCGACGCCGCCATCGCCGCCAGCAAACCCACGCTGAAAGACAAGGCAGACGTCATCGCGACCCGGTACGTGGAATGCGTGTCGGCGCAGGGGCGTGAAATCCCCGGCGTGCTCGCGGCGTTGAATGGCTCCCCGGAACTGGCCGCCGTGAAGACGCAGTATCAGCACGCGTTCATCAGGAAATGCCGGGACATCCTGGCGCCGTTCGCTGGCCCGCATGGCGTTTCCCTGGCCAGTCTGTGGGGCATGCTGGGCGCGGCCGACGCGCTGTCGCAGGCGGCGGTCGCAGGCGAGATCACGCAGCAAGCCGCCCGGGACGAGCTCTTCCGGATCATTGTGGACATGGTGAAACACGCGCTCCCCCCGGACAAATAGGGTTCCGCTGGGCCTATCTTGCCGCCGCAAGCCGTCAGCACGCCCGCCTATGGACGGTCGAGCAACGCGGCGCAGGCGTCCGACAGATCGTCGAAGCAATGCAGGAGCACATCCGGCGCAAGGTCGACGGCGGGGATTTCCGTATACCCAAAGTCGACCAGCACCAGCGGCGTGCCGGCCCCGCGCGCGGCGCCCGCATCGGTGTCGGCATCCCCCACCATGACTGTGCGAGCCAGATTGCCACCCACGGCCTGCACGGCCTCGATCAAGTGTGCGGGATTGGGCTTGGCCGCCGACACCGCGTCGATGCCTACCACGCCGTCGAACAACCCCGCCATGTGCAACTTGGTCAACAGGCTGCGCGACAGACCCGTGGGCTTGTTGGTGCACACAACCAGCGTGGCGCCCGCCGACCGAAGCGTTTTCAGGGCGTCTATTACCCCAGGAAAAGGCCGAGTGTCATCGGCGATATGGTCACTGTAGTAGGCAATGAAGCCGCCAAACAGCGCGGCCGCGCGCGCCGCCGGCTCGGGCTCGCCAGCGCTTTTCAGACCGAATTCCAACAACCACCGTGCGCCTCGGCTGACGAAAGGCCGGCCCCGTTCATAGGGCAAGGGCTCGTAGCCGTGCGCGACCAATACGGCATTTACCGACCCGATCAGGTCGGGGGCCGACTCGACCAGCGTTCCGTCGAGATCGAAGGCAATGGTGGCCCCTGCCAGGGCAGTCAAATCGGTCATGGTCGGCTCCGCTTTGGGTCTGGCGGTCGACCAGACCCAAAAACATAGCTTAGCGCTGCGCGGCCTTGCTCACACTAGCGTCGTGTCACTCGACCGACGCACCCGACTTCTTCACGACTTCCGCCCAGCGCGGGATCTCGGTGGCCATCAGATCCCGAAGCTCATCCGGCGTGCTGCCAACCAGTTCCATGCCCATCGTCTTGCCCAGTTTTTCCTGCACGTCGGGCTCTTTCAGGATCAGGGCAATCTCGGCGGCCAGCTTGTCCAGGATCGGCTTGGGCGTGCCTTTGGGCGCGTACACCGCCTGCCAGGACGCCATCTGGAAGCCCGGCACGCCGGCTTCCTGCATGGTCGGGATCTCCGGCGCGAGCGCGATGCGGTCCTTGGTGGTGACGGCCAGCAGCTTGAGCTTGCCGGTCTGCAGCAGCGGCAGCGCCGCGGTCATCTGGTCGAACATGAACGTCACCGCGCCGGACGAGACGTCCACCATGGCGGGCGGCGTGCCCTTGTAAGGCACGTGCGTGAGCGGCACGCCGATCATGCCGGCGAACAGTTCGCCGGCCAGGTGCGTCGAGGTGCCCGCCCCCGAGGACGCGAACGTGCGCTTGGTGGGGTCGCGCTTGAGCAGCGCGATCAGGTCGGCCACCGAGGTCACGCCCAGGTTCGGATCCACCAGCAGCACGTTAGGCAGGAACGCAATCAACGACACCGGCTCAAAGTCCTTCACCGGGTCGTACTTCAGGTTCTTGTACAGGCTGGCGTTGATGGCATGGGTGCTGATCGTGCCGCCGAACAAGGTGTAGCCATCGGGTGGCGCCTTGGCGACGTAAGTCGCGCCGATGCCGCCGGCGGCGCCCGGCTTGTTTTCGACAACGACGTTCTGTTTCAGGCGGTCGCCCAGCTTCTGGGCCAGCACCCGGCCCACCACGTCGGTCGAACCGCCCACGGTGAACGGCACCACATAGGAAATGGGCTTTTGCGTGGGCCAGTCGGCGGCGCTGGCGGGCAACGCCAGCGTACCGAAGACCGCGCCGGCCAGAAGCGCGGCCAGCGCGCCACGTCGTTGCGTGTTCATGATTTGTCTCCTGCCTTGTTTTATAGGTATGTGTGGGGTGCCGGTCGTGCCGGCGGCAAGGCTCAGCGGCCCTGTTCTTTGCGCCAGGCGGCGAATTTGTCCTTCGTGCCCGGATCGGTCGGCGGGTACAGGCCCAGGATGGACGCGCCGCCTTGCACCTGGCTGGTCACGAAGTCTTCGAAGGCGGTCATTTCGACGGCCTCAAGGGCGATCTCGTCGGCCAGATGGGCCGGAATGACGACCACGCCTTCGCGGTCGCCCACGACGATATCGCCCGGCCACACGGCCACGTCGCCGCAGCCGATGGGCGCATTGATGTCCAGCGCCTGGTGCAGCGTCAGGTTGGTGGGCGCGGACGGACGCTGGTGATAAGCGGGAAAGCCCATCTCGGCGATTTCCGGCGAATCGCGAAAGCCGCCGTCGGTCACCACGCCTGCCACGCCGCGCTTCATCAGGCGGGTGACCAGGATCGAGCCTGCGGAGGCGGCGCGCGCATCCTTGCGGCTGTCGATGACGAAGACCGCGCCTTCCGGGCAGGTCTCCACTGCGGCGCGCTGCGGGTGCCCACGATCTTCGAACACCTTGATCGTGTTCAGGTCTTCGCGCGCGGGGATGTAGCGCAGCGTGAAGGCCGGGCCAACCATGTTGGGCAGGTTGGCGTTCAGCGGGCGCACGTCCTGGATGAACTGGTTGCGCAGGCCGCGCTTGAAAAGCGCCGTGCACAGGGTGGCGGTGCTGACGCCGGCCAACCTGGCGCGGGTTTCGGGATTCATTTGGGACACGATGGCTCCGGGTATTTGATCGGGGATCTAAAGAGGACGGGAATCAGAAGATGGCGGGTTCAGGCACGGGCGCGCCAAACTCCGTTTCCAGGAAATCGAGGTCGCAGCCGTCGTTGGCCTGCAGGATGTGCTTGGAATACATCCAGCCGTAGCCGCGCTCGTAGCGCTTGGGCGGCGGCGTCCAGGCGGCGCGGCGTGCGGCCAGTTCCTCGTCGCTGATGTTCAGATTGATGGTGCGGGCGGGCACGTCCACGGTGATCGTGTCGCCGGTCTTGACCAGCGCCAGCGGGCCGCCGATGTAGCTTTCGGGCGCCACGTGCAGGATGCAGGCGCCGTAGCTGGTGCCGCTCATGCGCGCATCGGACAGGCGCAGCATGTCGCGCACGCCCTGCTTGACCAGCTTGGTCGGGATCGGCAGCATGCCCCACTCCGGCATGCCCGGACCGCCCTGCGGGCCGGCATTGCGCAGGATCATGATGTGGTCGGCGGTGACGTCCAGGTTTTCGTCCTCGACGGCAGCCTTCATGCTGGGATAGTCGTCAAAGACCAGCGCGGGGCCGGTGTGGCGCAGGTATTGCGGGGCGCATGCGCTCGGTTTGATGACGCAGCCGTCGGGCGCGATATTGCCGCGCAGCACGGCCAGTGCGCCCTCGTCGTAGATCGCCTCGTCCAGTTTGCGGATCACGTCGTCGTTGTAGACCTCGGCGCCGGCGATGTTCTCGCCCAGCGTCTTGCCGGTGACCGTCATGGCCGACAGGTCCAGGTGGCGGTCCTGCAACCGCGACATCAGCGCCGGCAGGCCGCCCGCGTAGTAGAAGTCTTCCATCAGGTAGGTGTCGCCGCTAGGCCGGATGTTGGCGATGACGGGCACCTTGCGGCTGGCCGCGTCGAAGTCGTCCAGGCCCACGGCGCAGCCCGCCCGGCGCGACATGGCGACCAGGTGGATGATGGCGTTGGTGGAACAGCCCATCGCCATGGCGACGTTGATGGCGTTCTTGAAGGACGCCACGCTCAAGATGCGCTGCGGCGTCAGGTCGTCCCAGACCATCTCGACCACACGCCGGCCGCACTCGGCGGACATGCGCATGTGATTGACGTCCGCAGCAGGGATGGACGAGGCGCCCGGCAGCGTCATGCCAATGGCCTCGGCAATGGCGGTCATGGTGCTGGCGGTGCCCATCGTCATGCAGGTGCCGTAGCTGCGGGCGATGCCGCCTTCCACTTCGGTCCATTGTTCCTGCGTGATCTTGCCGGCGCGGCGTTCGTCCCAGAGCTTCCAGGCGTCCGACCCGGAACCCAGGATCTTGCCCTTCCAGTTGCCGCGCAGCATGGGACCGGCCGGCACGTACACGCACGGCAGGCCGGCGCTGATGGCGCCCATGATGAGTCCCGGCGTGGTCTTGTCGCAGCCGCCCATCAGGACGGCGCCGTCCACCGGGTGGCTGCGCAGCAGTTCCTCGGTCTCCATGGCCAGGAAGTTGCGGTACAGCATCGTGGTCGGCTTGACGAAGGATTCCGACACCGAGATCGCGGGCAGTTCCACCGGAAAGCCGCCCGCCTGGAACACGCCGCGCTTCACGTCTTCGACGCGCTGCTTGAAGTGGCTGTGACAGGGGTTCAGGTCGGACCAGGTGTTGATGATGGCAATGACGGGGCGCCCCGCCCAATCGTCCGGGCCGTAGCCCATCTGCATCATGCGGGAACGGTGGCCAAAGGAGCGCAGATCGTCCTTGGCCATCCAGGCAGCGCTGCGCAAGCTTTCATAGGTGCGTTTCATGGGATACGAGGGGATGCGGAGTGAGAGTCAAAGCATTTAAACACTAATACATTAGTGCGTCAGCTAGGTGAAAACCCGCTACACTGCGGCATTCGTTATCAGCCCTTCCCCACGCGGGATTCGACACGTTTACCTGATGCAAAGCCAGAAGCTCAGACTGGATCGCTCCCGCCACGCGGCACCCCAGGTTTTTGAACACCTGCGGCGCCAGATCATTTCGCTGGAACTCGTTCCCGGCGCGCCGCTGTCGCGCGTCACCCTGGCCGAGTGCTACGGCCTGAGCCAGACCCCCATCCGCGACGCGCTCATGCGGCTCGCCGAGGAAGCCCTGGTCGAAATCTATCCGCAGCACACCACGGTGGTCAGTCGGGTCGACATCGCCGCCGCGCGGCAGGCGCATTTCCTGCGCCGCTCGCTGGAACTGGAGATCGTCCATCTGCTGGCGCAGCGGCCCGATCCGTTATTGCTCCAGCGCCTGCAATCCTCCATCGACCTGCAGCGCGCCGCCCACGCCAGCGGCGAATACCAGCAGTTCATCAACGCGGATCAGGCGTTTCACCGCGACATGCACGAAGCCGCGGGCGTGGCCAGCCTGTGGGAGATGGCGCAGCGCTACAGCGGCCACCTGGACCGGTTGCGCCGGCTGCATCTGCCCGAAGCCGGCAAGGCGGAACGCATCCTGGACGACCATCAACGGCTGTTGGACGCCATCGCCGCGCAGGATCCGGCCCGGGCGCAGCAGGTGCTGCGCGAGCACCTGTCCGGCACGCTCAGCCAGGTGGCTGAAATCTGCAAGCGTTATCCCGATTACGTGGTGGCCGATTAGCCTAGTGCGCGCCGTGCACAAGCCGTGAACCAACGGCTGATTGGCGGACGGCTGATCGCCTAGACGGGGGCCTATCGCAAAGGCGGGCTCAATCCAGCGGATACCGCTGAATGACGGTCTTGCCGCTGCGTTCGGCAAGCGACAGCAAGGCGTCGCCGGTCTGGTCCAGGCCCAACAGCCCGCGCTCCTGCTCGTGCGACAACTGGAACGGCCGCCAGGACCTGCCCTTGTCGCGGCTGTAGAAGTAGGTCTTCGTGTATTCGTTGCCCGAGAACAGTTGTTCGGCGTAGGTCTTGATGACCCACGCATTGCGGCCGAACCACGCCTGTCCGATCCACGACTTGGCGCCGCGCACATCGGGCGAGCGCGACCGCTTCACCCAGGACATGCCGCTCTTGTCCAACTGGTAGATGGTGTCGCCCTCGGTTTCGAAGACGGGCTGATCGCGTGTCAGCAGCGCGTGGGCGTCCTGGGCAGGCACCCGGGCGACGTCCGGCGTGATGCGGAACGCCGGCGACGCGCCTTCCTGGAATTGCACCTCGAAGCGGCGCGTCTCGATCAGCTCGGGCGCGTCCTGGCCTTCGGGCCGCACGCGGGTGCGCCAGCTCCAGCCCACCGCGCGCGTGTCGTCCAGCGGATAGAGCGACCAGCCATAGCCAAGTTGCTCCGGGCCATAAGCCTTGCGGTCCCGCTCCGCCGTCTCGGCAAACTTGCGCTCAAATGCCGCCGAATCCGGCCACACCTGCTCTTTCAGCCGCGTCGCCGACCACCGCTTGGCGCCATCGCAGCTATACAGCAGACGCACGCCGGTCTCGTGGTTTTCCAGGGCAATCGCCAACCGGTCGGTGAGAAAGGCTGTGTGCAGTTGCGGCACGCCCAGCGTCACGTCGGGATCGTAGGTCCAGGTGACGCCCAGGTCGTCGGAGCGCAGCGCATCCCAGGCAGCGGGCTGGTCGCCTTCGCCCGGACTGCGCAGGGTGCTGGTGATCAGATACAGCGGCTCGCCGCCGGGCGCGCCGATCAGGGTGACGCCGGTATCGCCGCTGACGGAGGCCAGCAGCTCGAACACGCCGGTGCCCCGTCCTCCATAAATGAGGTTGCGTGCATCGGAGGTGGAACGGCCAGTCTGCAGCATGGTCAGGGCCAGATCGCCGTGGCCATGCGCCATGGCGGTGATGGCGCCGGTCTGCGCGAGCTGGATGCGCTGCTTCTGCAGCCGATCTTTCAAGGCCGGGATCTGCGTGTCGAGCACGGGCGCCTGCGCCAGGCCGTCAATGTCCTTGGCGGTGACCAGAAGCTGGCCGGTCAGCAATTGGCGTTCGCCGTAACGCTGGATGGCAACGCGCGAGTATGACGCCAGCGCCGGGCCGTTGAGTTCGCCGACGACCTCGCTGCGCGGCAGCGGATCGCCCATCGGGATGATCTGATAGATGCCCCGCGCCAGCACGGCGGCCGAGAGGACCGCCAAGCCGGCGGCCACGAGTCTGATGGTCTTGGGTCCAGGCATCCCGGGCATAATGCCAGCCCCCCACGCCGCCAGCCACATTTATCGAACGGACAGAACTATAGCGCGTTGCGCCTGGTTCTCTATACTGGCGTAACGCACGCTCACGTCTTACCGGACGCGCGCCCCTACCCCGACACCACGGAATCGCCCATGACCGCAAGGCCTCCTTCTGCCCTCCTCGCCCTGGCCCTGTTTGTCGCGGCGAGCGCCGGCACGCTGGCGCATGGCGCCGCCGCCAACGATCCAGCCTGGGTTCCGGTCGACCCGCAGACGATGCCCGGCGTGTTCTACGACAGCAATTCCATCCGCACCGTGTCCGAAAGCCCCACGGTACGGGCGGTGACGGTGGCCTGGTTCTACGCCCAGCCCCGCATCTCCGAGGCCAATGGCCAACCCTATGGCTCGGTGACCCAGCCCATCACGCTGAACTGCGGCGCCAACACCTATACGGTCACCGAGGTCTTGCACCACGCCGGCAACGACGCCACCGGGGCAATCGTCGAATCCATCCCCGTGGCGGGCATCCGCAATGCGCCCGTGACGCGCGACCCGGTGCAGCGGCGTCTGCGGGACCTGGTGTGCGAGGCAAACGGCAAAAGCGCGCGCAAGTAGCCGCTACTGCCCTCGCCAGTACCGGTACAACGCCCGGGCGCCGGCATCCAGCAAAAAGCCCAGCACGCCGATCATCAGCACCATCGCCATCAGTTCCGAATAGGCCAGCCGGTCGCGCGTGTCCAGAATGAAATACCCCATGCCGGCCGACACGCCCAGCATTTCGCATGGGACCAGGACGATCCACAGGATGCCGATCGCCAGCCGCACGCCGGTCAGGATATGGCCCATCACGCCGGGCAGGATGACGCTGCGCAGCGTCTCCCAGCGGGTCGCGGCCACGCTTTGCGCCAGTTGCAGCCACCGCGGATCAAGCTGCTGCACGCCAGCAGCCGTGTTCAGCACGATCGGCCAGACCGCCGCGAATGCCAGCAGGAAATAGACGGGATCGTCGCCCACGCCAAACACCATGACCGCGATCGGCATCCACGACAGCGGCGAGATCATGCGCAGGAATTGCATGGCGGGCGATGCGGCCGCTTCCAGCCGGCGCCAGCTTCCGATCGCCAGGCCCAGCGGCACGCCGATCGCCAAGGCCAGTCCCAATCCCACCGCAATCCGCCGCAGGCTGACCAGGATGTGGGCAGGCAAATCCGAGCTGGTGAGCAATTCGCCAAGGCTGACGAACGTGGGCCCGGGCGCAAAGCGCCGCGCCATGCCGCCCGCCGGCGCCAGGACCTCCGTGCCCAGCCACCACAGCACCAGCAGCAGGCCCAACCCGCTCAGGCCGAGCGCGTAGCGCGCGCACAGGCCCAGGCCCGCGGCCGTCTTGGGCCGGTAATGCGCCGCGGACCGCCGCGGGGCTTCGGGCGGTGCCTGCGCGTCGTGCGGTGCCTGCGCCACCGACTCGCGTCCCGTCACGCCTGCACCATCTCGGTCCGGCTGTAGGCATCGGGAAAGCCGAAGCGCGTCAGGCCCCCGGCCGATTCGATTGCCCGTCGGACAAAGCGATCGTCCACCAGCTCGGCCGCCGCGCGCGCCGGATCCAGGTCAGCCAGGAAGCCGCGGTCCGCCTCGATCAGCGTGTCGCGCAGCCGCCGCACCAGTTCCTCGGTGTAACTGGGAAACGGATACGGTTGGAAGTCGATGCGGCGTTCATCCCAATCGGCGTGCCGGATCGCGCCGCTGGCCAGATACTGCTCGCGGTCCTCGGGCGGCGGCGCCAGCACCTTGGTCAGCGCCGGCAGCGTATGCGGGGTGTAGCGGTTGATCCCTTCCTTGGACAGCAGCCGCGCTGTCTCGGCCCGGTTGTCGCGGATCCAGAGCTGCGCCTGCACGATGGCGTCCACCACCTTCTGCGACCATTCCGGCCGCTGCGTCAGGTCGCGCTCGTGCATGAAGACGACGCAGCAGGCGTGGTTGCGCCAGATGTCGCCCGTAAAGCGCAGCACCTTGCCCACGCCTAGGGTTTCAGCCGCCGCGTTGAACGGCTCGGCCACGATGTAGCCGGCGATGCGCTGCTGCGCCAGGGCGGGCGGCATGTCCGCGGGCGCCATGACGACCAGGTTCACTTCATTGGCGGCCGGCGCGCCGTCCTTGCGCGACACCGGCGTCAGGCCGTTCTCGCGCAGCAGGTACTGCAGCATGACATTGTGGATGGAGTACCAGAACGGAATCGCCACCGTCTTGCCGCCCAGGTCCTTCACGGCATTGACGGCGGGCGCGACGGTCAGGCCGGATCCGCCCACGTGGTTCCAGGCCACCACCTTGGCGGGCACCTTGCTGCCAAAGCGCGCCCACACCGTCATCGGCGACAACAGGTGCACCACGTTCACCTGACCCGAGATGAAGGCTTCAATCACCTGCGCCCAACTGCGCAGCAGCACGGGCTTTTCGGCCTTGACGCCCGCCTTGTCGAAGAGCCCATTGTTATGCGCCACCAGCAGCGGCGCGGCGTCGGTGATCGGCAGATAGCCGATGCGCACGGGTGCATCGGGCTCGGACTGTGCCCGGGCGTTGAAGGCCGACAGCAGGGATGCAGCGCCGCCGGCGGTCAGCAGGGCCGAGAGTTTCAACCAGTCGCGACGCGACATGTGTTCAAGGCACATCAGAAAGCTCCTAGCGGGGTTGGTCAGACTGGGTCGTGGTTAGTCAGGCAAGCACGGCATCGCCGCGCGTGGCCCGCAGCGCGGCGCACAAGCGGGTAAGGATCTCCAGGCGCAGCGCGCCCATTTCCGGCAGCAGGTCGGCGCGCGGCTGCGGCAGGTCCACCTGCCACACACCCAGGATGCGGCCGGGCGCGCCGCCCAGCAGCACGATGCGGTCGGCCAGCAGCAGCGCTTCGTCGATGTCATGCGTGATCAGGACGGCCGCCGTCTGGAAGTCGGCCACCACCTTGCGCAGCAGCTCCTGCATTTCGCCGCGCGTGACCTCGTCCAGCGCGCCAAAGGGTTCGTCCAGCAGCAGCACCGACGGCTGACGCGCCAGGCACCGCGCCAGCGCCGTGCGCTGCGCCATGCCACCCGACAACTGGGCCGGCCGCAGATGGCGCGCGTGCGCCAGTCCCACTTCGTCGATGGCCTGCGCCACGCGGGCGCGGCGCTGCGCATCCGTCAGCGCCGGCTGATGCTTGAAATCCAGTCCGAAGGCGACATTGCGCTCCAGCGACAGCCAGGGCAACAAGCTCGGATCCTGAAACGCCACCGCCACACGCGGATGCACGCCCGTGAGCGGCGCGCCCTCCATCAGCAGCGTGCCCTCGGTGGCAGGCTGCAGGCCGGCCAGAACACGCAGCAGGCTGGATTTACCGGCGCCGCTGGCGCCCAGCACGGCCACCACTTCGCCGCGCGCCAGGTCCAGGCCGACGCCTTCAAAGACGGCGGCGTCCGCACCGGGGTAGCGCAGCGCCAGATTCCGGGCCTGTAGCACCGGCAGCGGCGCCGCCGTCATGAGGCAGCCTGCGCGGCAAGCCGGGCCTGGCGCTTGGCCAGTTCGGTCTTCAACTGCACCAGGCTCGGCGTCACGATGGGCAGAAACGCCGCTTCGCGCCAGCGCCGCGCAAAGCCTGCGCCCCCGGGCTTCAGGTAGGCCGCGCCGCCGCTGGCTTGCAGCTCAAGCTGCACCGCCGCATTGGCGGCGTCGGCCAGCGCGATGCGAATCTCGAACAAGGCCCACGGCTCGGTCACGAAGCGCTGGCTGCGCACGCCGGCAATAAGGCTGGCCGTCAATTCCTCGAGTTGCGTGGACAGCGCCTTCAAGGGCTGGCCCAGGATGCCGCGCGACGCCTGCCCCCGCCCCGATTGCCCGGCTGCCTGCAACGCCCTGCGCGCCAGGCCGATCGACAGGCCGCATTGCAGGCCGGCGAAGGCGGGACGCGCGCCCGGCAGATATTGCCGCGCGTCGGGGTGGATCAGCCATTCGGGGCCGATGCGCACGTCGCGCACGTCCAGCGCGGCGGTGTTGCTGGACTGCAGGGCCAGCAACGACAGGTCCGCGCTGCGCTCCAGTCCGGCGATATCGTGCGGCAGCGCGACAACCGCCGGCGTGCCGTCGGGCGCGGTGACCGCCGCCGCAACGAGAAAGCCCTGCGGACGCAGGTTCGTCACCCAGGGCATGCGGCCGTCCAGCGCCCATTGCCCGTCATCGCCCTGCGCCGCAATCTGCAGCGATTCGATGCCGCTCAGGAACTTCATGGCGTTGGATAGCGCGGTAGCGCCCGCCAGCTCGCCGGCCAGCAGCGGCGCCAGCCAGCGATCGGTCAGCGCCGCATTGGGGCTGGTCAGCAAGTATTCGATGAAGACGCGCTGCCCCCACGCGACAAACGCGCTGGCAACCGACAGTTCGGCTATCTGCGACACCGCTTCGATCGCATCGCCGATATCGGTGCCGGCCAGGCCGCCCTTCGACTCGGGCACGCCAATGCGGAACAAACCCGCCGACGCCAGCCGCGGCAGCACCGTGGCGGCGTCAAGGCTGCCCTCGTCCAGCGCGTCGGCATGCTGCGTGAGCCAATCCCGCAGGTCTTGCGGCAGGATCGCGCCGCCGGCCGGTGCTCCGTTGTCGTGCTGCCGGGTTGCGGTTTGCGCCGTCATTGCGCGCCGCTCCAGGCGTATTCGCTGAGCTGTTCGTTCAAGGGAGTCTGCGCCAGGTTGTTGGCGAAGTTGCAGATCGTGGCCAGGCCCACGCCCAGGATCACCTCAAGCGCGTTGCCCTCGGTGTAGCCCGCGTCGCGCAAGGCCTTGAGTTCCGCGTCGTCGACACGGCCGCGCGTGCGGATCACGGCCTGCGTGAATGCCGCCAGCGCCTGCAACCGCGCGTCGGGCAGCGTGCCCTGCGCGCGCAACGCGTCCACGACTTCGGGTGACAGCTTGGCCTTGTTGCGCGCCAGCGCGGTGTGACCCGCCACGCAGAAGGTGCAGCCGTGCAGCGTGCCGGCCACCAGTTGAACGACCTCGCGCTCCTGCAGCGTCAGGCCGGCGCGCGCATTGATCTGCGACAGCGTCTGATAGGCCTCGAGCGCAGCGGGTGCGCCCGCCAGCACGCCCAGCAGGTTGGACAGATATCCCGAGCCCTTCTCGGCTGCGGCCAACGCCGGGCGGGTGAGTTCGGGCGCGCTTTGCGCGGTGTGCACGGTCAGACGGGCCATGAATATCTCCGTAGGGCTAGCGAATGAAAACATCATTGTGCGTGCAGCGCCCCGCAAGCGACAATGCACGAGGATCGCAACTTGATGCTCGATCTTATCGACTTTCAGCTATGCGCATATAACCGAATCGCACCTTGACCCCAGATTCCTCCCTTACCGATCAAGCCGCCGTGGACGCGGTGCTGCTGTCCAGCCTGGAGGTGCAATCCAGTCTTTATCACCTGGGCCAGTATTGCGGCAACTGGACCGCCAGCACCAGCGGACGCGCCCGCGCCAGTTTCCACCTGATCCTGCACGGCCGCTGCCGGGCAGACATCGCATCGGGCCAGGAATCGCACACGCTGGCGGCGGGCGATGGCATCTTCTTCCTGCGCGACGTCGCCCACGTGTTGACGCCCCTACAGCCGTCCGCCACCGCCAGCGCGGCGTGCGGCCCGATGCAGCCGCTGTCGCCCCGTCAGCCCGACGGCACGGGCCTTGCCTGCGGGTTCTTCCAATTTCGCCCGGGGCTGGCCGACCTGCTGGCCGACACACTGCCCGACTATCTGCTGCTGCGCGCGGACGACGAACGCTTTCGCGCCGCGCGCGGCGTGTTCAATCTGATCCTGGACGAGACCACGCGCGCGCCGTCTGCCTCGCCCGTCGTGCTGGAGCGCCTGACGGATCTGCTGATCTTCTTCATGCTGCGCCACCTGGCCATTCAAGACCGGCAGGCGCATGGTCTTTTCGTGCTGGCGCGCGATCCGGCCATGGCCGGGCTGCTGCAGGCCATCCTGGCTGAGCCCGCCGCGCCCTGGAGCATGCAGGACATGGCGGACCGCGTTCATATGTCCAAGGCCACCTTCCACCGCCGCTTCACGTTGCAAAGCGGCACAACGCCGGCGCAGCTATTGCAGTTGCTGCGCATGCGCGTGGCGCGGCGGCTCCTGGACCAGGGCATGGGCATACAGGAGGCCGCCGAACGCGTGGGCTATCAATCCCAGGCCGCATTCAGCCGGGTGTTCCAGCGCACGGAAGGCGTGGCGCCGTCCGCCTTGCGGCGGCGCCGTCCCACATCGGTCTGACCGGTTTCCAACCCGGTGCGGGCGTCGCGCCGGGCGCTTACACCTGTGCCAGCGCTTGTTCCAGATCGGCGATCAGATCGTCGATGTGCTCGATGCCGATGGACAGGCGCACCGTTTCCTCGCGCACGCCAGCCTTCTTCAATTCTTCTGCATTGAGCTGGCGGTGCGTGGTGGACGCCGGATGCGTGGCCAGCGACTTGGAATCACCGATGTTGACCAGGCGCGTGAACAGCTGCAGCGCATCCTGGAAGCGCGCGCCGGCGTCGCGGCCGCCCTTCACGCCAAACGTGAAAAGGCCTGGCACCTTGCCGCCCAGGTATTTCTTGGCCAGCGCATGGTCCGGGTGATTCGGCAGGCCCGCGTAATTCACCCATTCGACCTTCGGATGCTCGCGCAGATAGCTGGCGATCTTGACCGCGTTCTCCACAATGCGGTCCACGCGCAGCGCCAGCGTCTCGATGCCTTGCAGGATCTGGAACGAGTTGAACGGCGAGATCGCCGCGCCGGTGTTACGCAGCGGCACGACGCGGGCGCGGCCAATGTAGGCGGCCGGACCGAAGGCTTCGGTGTAGACCACGCCGTGGTAGCTGACGTCCGGCTCGTTCAGGCGCTTGAAGCGGGTCTTGTGCTCGGCCCACGGGAACTTGCCCGAGTCGATAATGGCGCCGCCCAGGCTGGTGCCGTGCCCGCCCAGATACTTGGTGAGCGATTGCACCACGATGTCGGCGCCGTGCTCGATGGGACGCAACAGGTACGGCGACGGCACGGTGTTGTCGACGATCAGCGGCAGGCCGTGGCGATGCGCCAGCTCGGCGAGCGCGGCGATGTCCGTGATGTTGCCGAGCGGGTTGCCGACCGACTCCGCGAAGATCGCCTTGGTGCGGTCGTCAATCTGCGCTTCGAAAGCGGCCAGATCGGACGGGTCGGCAAAGCGCGTCGTGATGCCGTACTGCGGCAGCGTGTGCGCGAACAGGTTGTAGGTGCCGCCGTACAGCGTGCTGGACGAAATGATGTTGTCGCCCGCCTCGGCGATGGTCAGGATCGCGTATGTGACGGCGGACTGGCCCGAGGCCAGCGCCAGCGCGGCAATGCCGCCTTCCAGGGCCGCCACGCGCTGCTCCAGCACGTCGGTGGTCGGGTTCATGATGCGGGTGTAGATGTTGCCAGCGACCTTCAGGTCGAAGAGGTCCGCGCCGTGCTGCGTGTCATCGAACGCGTAAGCCACCGTCTGGTAGATGGGCACCGCCACTGCGCGCGTGGTCGGATCAGGGCGGTAGCCGCCGTGGACGGCCACGGTTTCCAGACGCCAGTTGGGCTTCTTCGATTCAGTCATCAGTCTCTCCGGTAATACGTGATTGAAAATTCAGATCAGGCCGCAAATGCGCGCACGGCGCGCACGATGCGTTCGATGTCTTCATGGTTGTTATAGGCGCCTACGGACAGGCGCACGTAACCATACTCCACGACGCTCGCCACGACACCGGCCTGCGTCAAATGCGCCAGCGCGGCAGCGGGGTCGGTCACGCGCAGCGCCGTCGTCGTGCTGCGCACGTCATCGCCCGGCGGCGACACGACCTGCGCGCCAAGGCTGCGCAGTCCCTCGCTCAGCGCCTGCGACAGTTCGAGCACCCAGGGCTCGATGCGCTCGGGCCGGGCCTGTTCGATCAGGTCCAGCGCGCCCGTCCAGCCGGCGATGCCGGGGTAGTTCAGGTTGCCGGTTTCCAGCCGCCGCGCGTCGCTGGTGTCCGACACCGCCGCCTGCCATTGCAGACCGGACTTGTCCAATGTGGTCACGCCAGACGGGCCGATGTAGAACGGGTCCAGCGCATCGAGCAGCCGTGACGACACGTGCAGCAGCCCCACGCCCAGCGGACCCAGCATGCCCTTGTGCGCACCGCATGCAAAGGCGTCGACGTGCCAGTCGTCCACCTGCGCGCGCAGCAGGCCGGCACCCTGGATCCCGTCCACAACCAGCCAGATGCCGCGCTCCGCGCAGCGGCGCCCTAATTCCTGGATGTCGATACGCAGGCCCGTGCCGTACTGCACCCACGACACCGCGATCAATCGCGTGCGGGCGTCCACGTGCTGCCAGAGGTCATCGACCGTGAAGCGATGCGCGCGCGCCTGCGCCACGCGCACCTGCACGCCTCGGCGCCGCAAGTTCAGCCACGGCAAGGCGTTTGACGGATGTTCCTGATCGTCGACGATCAGGTTGTCTCCCTCCTTCCACGCCAGTCCCTGCGCGACCGTGTTCAATCCCTCGGTGGTGTTCTTGGTGAACGCCAGCCGGTGCGCGTCGCCGCCGATCAGCCGGGCCAGCCGCACGCGCAAGGCGTCGGCATCGCGCAGCCATTGCGGCTTGTCGCTGCGAGCATGCGTGATGCCGTCGAAGAAGTCCGCCACCGCGGCCGCCACGCGCGGGGACAAGGGGCTGGTGTACGCGATGTTGGCGTACGCCTTGTCGCGCGTGATGGGAAACAACTGTCTGAATTCGTCCTGCCAAGTCATGCGCAACCCACTTCGCCAGACCATCTGGCATGCGGGCATTCTAGGTATATGACGCGCATCTGGATAAGGCTTAGTTTTCATATTGATATGAGTATTAAGTCGCTCGGCAAACCGTGGCCCACCCATAGAATTCGTGCCTCTCTTGCACACAACAATCATGGGAACAGCATGCGTTTGATTCATCTATTCAAGGCCGCGGGCGTGGCCGCCGCGTTCGCGCTGGCCGGTGCATCGCAAGCCGGCACGGTTGACACCATCAAGAAGCGCGGCGAACTGGTGTGCGGCGTCAGCCAAGGCTCGGCAGGCTTGTCGATTGCCGACAAGCAAGGCCGCTGGACCGGCCTTGACGCCGACCTGTGCCGCGCGCTGGCCGCCGCCGTGCTCGGCGATCCGGAAAAGACCCGCTTCGTGCCGCTGAGCTCGCAGCAACGCTTTCCGGCGCTGCAGTCCGGCGAGATCGACGTGCTGAACCGCAACACCACCATCACCTCGGGCCGCGACGCCGGGCTGGGCATCGCGTCCGCCGGCATCGTGTTCTACGACGGCCAAGGCTTCCTCGTGCCGCGCAAGCTGGGCGTCAAGAGCGCCACCGAACTGGAAGGCGCGCAGGTCTGCGTGCAGCCCGGCACGGTGAATGAACAGAACCTGGTCGACTACTTCAAGAAGAACAAGCTCAGCTATCGCCCGGTCGTCATCGAGAACCTGGTCGAACTTGAACAGGCCTTCTACGCCGGACGCTGCGACGTCTACCTGTCGGATGCCTCCACGCTGGCCGCCAGCCGCGCCGCACGCGCCAGCAAGCCGGACGACTTCGTCATCCTGCCCGAGCGCATCAACAAGTCGCCGCTCGGCCCCTTCGTGCGCCAGGACGACCCGAACTGGGCCGCCATCGTGCGCTGGACGGTCAACGCGCTGGTCGCCGCCGAAGAGCTGGGCATCACCGCCAAGAACGCCGATAGCCAGGCGCAAAGCACCGACGCGCAGGTGCGCCGCCTGCTTGGCGTGGACCCCGGCATCGGCAAAAGCTTCGGCCTGGACGAAACCTGGGCCAAGCAGGCGATCAAGGCCGTGGGCAACTACGGCGAGGTGTGGGACCGCAACCTGGGCGCCGCCACGCCGCTCAAGCTGGAACGCGGCTTGAATGCGCAATGGAACAAGGGCGGCCTGCTGTACTCGCCGCCGTTCCAGTGATGCGTATCGCTCGACTTCTGCCGCACGGCTTGCCATGACCGCCACCACGCTCCCGTTCCCGTTGACTGCCCCGTGGCGCCGCCGGCTGCCAGCGCTGGCGTGGATCCTGGGACTGGGCAGCTTGGCCGCCATTCTGGTGCTGCACATCGAATCGGTGCAGGCGGCGCGCGGTATCCACGGCGGATTCGGCTTTCTCTTTCAGCCGGCGGGATTCCGCATCTCCGAAAGCCTGCTCAATGTCACGCCGGAAGATCCCTACTGGATGTCCCTCGCGGCAGGACTGGTCAATACGCTGACCGTCGCCGTGGTGGCGATTCCGCTGGCGACCATCCTGGGCGTGGGCCTGGGATTGCTGGGGTTGTCGTCCAACTTGCTGGCGGCGCGAACTGCCGCCCTTGTCATCGCCCCGCTGCGCAACACCCCCGTGCTGTTGCAGCTGTTCGTCTGGTATGGACTACTGCTGCGACTGCCCGACCTGCGCCAGGCCTGGTCGCCGCTGCCTTCCGTGCTGCTGTCCAATCGCGGCTTGGCCTTGCCCGCGCCGCATGGCTGGTTGCCCTATGCGGGTGCGGCCCTGGCCGCGCTGGCGCTGGGCTGGCGCGCGCGCCGCCGCTGGTCCGGTTCGGCGCAGGCTCCCGCATTCGCTGCCGCATCAACTGCGGTGTTAGCCGCCGCCGCGATCGCGTGGACGCTATTGCCGTCCATGCAGATCGACCTGCCCGTCAAGCGCGGGCTCGGCTTGCACGGCGGCTGGCAACCCAGCATCGAGTTCGCCGCCTTGACCATCGGCCTCGTGGTCTTTCACGCCGCCTACATTGCCGACATCGTGCGCGGCGCGGTCCGTGCCGTGCCCGTGGGACTGGTCGAAGCGGGCCAGGCCATGGGCCTGACGCCACTCAAGGTGCTGCGGCTGGTGATCGCGCCCTACGCCACGCGCGTCGCATTGCCGCCCTACGCCAACCAATGCCTGGCGCTCGTCAAGAACAGCACGCTCGCCATCGCAATCGGCTACCAGGAACTGATGGCCGTCATCAACACCGCCATCACGCAAACTGGGTTGGCGCTGGAAGGCATTACGCTTGCGGTGGCCATTTACCTGACGCTGGCGCTCTGCCTGGGCGGAGGGCTGTCCGCCTGGAATGCGCGCCATACGCGGCACGGCCCAGGCGATACGCACGGGGCGCGGCTGGGTGACCGCGCGTTCTGGAATGGAGCCGGCGGCAAGGCCAGAACGCTGCGCGGCCAAGCGGTGTCGGCCGTCCTGACATTGCTGCTGGTGGCCGTGGCCTGGTCGCTGCTGGACTGGGCCGTGCTGCGTGCCGTGTGGTCGGGCGACCCCATGACCTGCGCAGATATGACGGGAGCCTGCTGGGCCGCCGTCAGCGAAAACCTGCCGCTGTTGTTCTACGGCACCATGTCCGAAGTGCACCGGGGTCCCGCGCTGGTGGCGTGCCTGGCGCTCCTGGCCGCCATTGCCGTCGCCCTGGGCGCACGCCGCGTGCCGCCGCACTTGCGCATTGCCCTGTTAACCACACTGTTTGGCATTGCCGCGGCCGCGCTGATCGGCTGGCCGTGGGGCGGCGACTTCATCGGCCCTCAACGCTGGGGCGGGTTGCTCGTCACGTTGATCCTGGCAATCGCGGCGCTGGTCGCGGCCGTGCCGCTTGCCTTTGCGCTCGCCCTGCTTCGCCGGTCCAGCAGCCCTGCCGGATCATTGGCCTCCGCCGGTCTGATCGAAGCGGTGCGCGGTGTGCCGCTGGTGACGCAGCTGCTGTTCGCGTCCTTTGTGCTGCCCATGCTGCTGGGCGGCGGTGTGTCGAAGTTCAGCATGGCGTTGACTGCGCTGACCTTGCATACCGCGTGTGTGCTGGCCGAAGTACTGCGCGGCGCACTGCAGGCGATTCCTCCTGGGCAAATGATGGCCGCACGCGCATTGGGAATGCGTCCCGCGCTTGCCTATGCGTGCGTGATCTGGCCGCAGGCCCGCCGCATTGCCGCACCCGCCGCGCTGGGCGTTTTTGTCGGCGCGATCAAGGACACGTCGCTCGTCAGCATCATTGGCGTGTTTGACGTGCTGGGCGCTGCCAAGGCGGTGGTTGCGGGAACCGATTGGCGGCCCTATCACGTCGAGGTCTATCTGGCGGTGGCGCTGTTGTATCTGTCCGCCAGTCTGGCGTTGTCGCGGGTTGCGCGCCGCATGGAAGGGCGCGGTTGAAATTGGCGGAAGGCCGGACACGAACCGTATGCCCGGCATCAAAGCATTCCGAACGCGGGCCGCATGTAAATCCTTTCGGGTGCGGTTTCGGTGTTGCGCCAAGGACGAGGTGCCGACCTTGACGGAAGAACCGGAATCGCCAAAAGAATCAGCCGCCCGCCCCACTCCCGATTCCGCCATTTACCGCGCTGATGCGCTGCAGCCATGCCGGTCGAGGCGCCGCGTCCAGCCAGTTCTTGACGATCAATCCCAGCTCCGTATCGCCGGCGATACGCAAGCGGCGCTGAAAGAACAAGGTATCGGCATCGGTTTCCGCGCGCATCAGCGCCAGGAAGTCGGCCAGTTTTGCACCCAGTTCCAGTTCGGCGGCGCCAGCTTGCGGCCCCTTGTTCCACAGCGGCCGGAACGCGCCGTCGCGCACCACGAAGCTGCTGCGCAATCCCAGGTCTTCGACGGTGATGGCAAACGTGCGTCCGTTCAGCTCTGCCGGCGGCTCCAGCCACTTAAGCCGGCGGGCAAGTTCAAGTCCCGCGACAAAATGCAGGGACACGAAGGGTCCCGGCACGCGCTTGCCCAGCTTGGCCAGCATGGGCGGTAGATTCAGGGCTGCGCTCATGCGGCGGCCTCCTGCAGGCCGATGCCGGCCTGCCCGTAGTAGTAACCATTGCAGCGGCCGATTCCCGCGGGCGGCGACACCGGCTCGGGCTTGACGCCTTGGCGCGTAGCGTCCAGTGCCGCAATCGCTTCCAGCGTGCCCGCTGATTGCGGGCTGATGCGCAGGACGTCGACGCCCATGCCCACCAGTTCGGGCGCTTCGGCCAACAAGTCCAGGCACGCCGCCGATTGGACCTGGATGCCATTGATGCCCAGGAATTCGCGGGATTCTCGGGTGCGCATGTCCAGGCCGTCGGGATGCTCGATGCAGCGGAAGCCACAGTCGTCTTTCTTCAGGCGGAAGTGCCGCGCCGTGAAGCAGCGCGCCGAAAACGCCAGCGCCATCCTGCCCCACACCATGACTTCCGCCTGCATGCCGGCGGGACGCTCGCGCAGCAACTGTTCCAACGTGGGTCCGTCCATTTCGAGCGGGGCGACAAAACGCACGGCGCCGCGGCTGGCCAGCCAGGTCAGCGTGCCGCCGTGATAGGCGTTGACGTGCGGGCCAGCAACAAAGCCGCGGCCGCTCAGATGGCGTACCGCGCCCAGTTCGCCGGCCTCGACCATGAAATCCTGCTGCTCGCACAGCTTTTTAAGGGCGCTGGCCTCGGCGCCGGTCTCGATCAATGTGCGGCCCGACAGCACGACCGTCTTGCCCACCGCGCGCAGATCACGCGCCAGTTCAAGCCAATCGTCGGCGCGCAGCTCATGACGCCGGCTACAGACCGTCTCGCCGATGTAAACGATGTCCGCGGGGCTTTCCGCGACGGCGGCGTAAAAATCCATGGTGCGCTGGCGCGGCCAGTAATACAGCAAGGGGCCGACGGAAATCTGGAATGGGATGGAGGTCATTTCCATGGACGTTCGAAAGCGCCTTGTGTGACTTGTGAACCCTCGGCATGGCGCGCCAGCATGGCGTTCCATTCGGGGCGCGGAGAAAAGCGCGACGCGTCCGCGTGCACGCTGTCCAGCGCCGCGCGCAGCGTGGACACCACCTGCGTGACATACGCCGGACTACGCTGGCGCCCTTCGATCTTGATGGCGGACACGCCCATCTCGGCCAGCTTGGGCAACAGGCCGATGGCGTTCAGGCTGGTGGGTTCTTCAAGCGCGTGGTCGGCTTGCCCGTCCACTTCGAACCGGCCCTTGCACAGCGTGGGGTACGCAGCCGGTTCGCCGGGTTCGTAGCGGTCGATGAGAATGCCGGACAGGCGCGCATCCATGCGGCCGTCTTCTTCGACCCAGCGCACCGCGTGCGCGGGCGAACAGACGCCCTTGTTGTTGGGAGAATCGCCGGTGGCGTATGACGACAGCAGGCAGCGCCCTTCGGCCATGACGCACAGGCTGCCAAAACCAAAGACCTCGACCTCGACACTGACGTTGGCGCAAATGCGCGCGATTTCCGTCAATGTCAGCACGCGCGGCAACACCACGCGGCGGATGCCGAACTGTTCCTTCATGAGCTCGATGGCGTCAGTATGGGTGGCCGACCCCTGCACCGACAGATGCAGGCGCAGATCGGGATAGCGGTCGCTGGCGTAGGCCAGGAGGCCCGGATCGGCCATGATGACGGCGTCGGCGCCAAGGTCATGGGCGGCGTCGACGGCAGCCCGCCATTCCGCCATACGACCTGCCTGCACAAACGTGTTGATGGCGAACAGCACATGCCGGTTGTGGCGATGCGCCAGTTCGACGCCCGCGCGGATGTCCGCTTCGGTGAAATTGAGCCCGGCAAAGTTGCGGGCATTGGTGGCGTTCTTGAGCCCGAGATAGACGGTGTCGGCGCCCGCTTCAATCGCCGCTTTCAAGGCGGCCAGACTGCCTGCCGGGGCCACGAGCTCTATGGGAGAGGTTCGAGTTTGCATGACGGCCAGTCTATGGGCCGCCCGTCCCCCGGGCCTTGTCGAAAATCAAACGGCGCGGCGCGCGCGGCGCCTTTTTTTAGGACTATTCCTCGGTGTACAAGCCGCGTTCCACGGCATACACCGCGACCTGCACGCGACTGGTCAGATTGAGCTTTTTCAGTACGTTCTGCACATGGATCTTGACGGTGCTTTCGCTGACATCCAGTTCGCGCGCAATGACCTTGTTGCTGGCCCCGCGTGCCAGCCACTGCACGATCTGCGTTTCGCGCGCGGTGAGGCGGTGGCGCTCGGCCGTGCCGGGCGGCGGCGGCGTCTGGCTGGCCTGTCCGCGAAACTGTTCGACCAGCTTGGCCGTCATGCTGTCCGCAATGACGGCTTCGCCGTTGGCGGCGCGGCGGATGGCGGCCACCAGCGCGTCCGCGTCGATGTTCTTGACGAGATAACCGCGCGCGCCGTCGCGCAGCGCCTGGCCAAGCTCGTCGGCTTCTTCTGACACGGTCAGGATGATGACCGCGCAGTTGGGTAGATCTTGCGTCAGGAGTTGCAGCGTTTCCAGCCCCGACAGGCCGGGCAGGTTCAGGTCCAGCAGCACGACGTCAGGTTTGAGTTCCTGGGCGCGCTTCAGGCCTTCGACGCCGTCCCCCGCCTCGGCCACGACCTCAAAGTCGGGCTGGCGCTGCAACAGCAGGCGGACACCGGAGCGGAACAGGGTGTGGTCGTCGATGAGCAGGATTCGGATGGTCATGATGGGCGAGGATGTCAGGCGGCCTGGCGCTCGGCGCCAGGCAAGGTGAGCGCCACGCGCGTGCCGGCGCCGGGCTGCGATTCGAGTTTTATCACGGCGCGCATCCGGGCGGCGCGCTCGCGCATGATGTGCAGGCCAACATGGGATTCGCCCCGGTCGGCAACGTCGGCCGGGTCGTACCCCTGGCCGTCGTCAGCGATCAGCAGGGTGAAGTCCCGGCCATTTTCCACGGCGATGCGCACGCGGCTGGCCTCGGAATGCTTGCGCACATTGGACAGCGCTTCCTGCAGGATGAACAGCACCTGCAACTGCTGCTCGGGCTGCAGCTGCGCGCCTTCACCCTGGCTGAAGGTCAGTTCGGTTTCAATGGAGGTCTGGCGGCGGAACCGGGCAACCGTGTCTTCAATGGCGGCCTGCAGGTCGCCCTGCGACAGCTTGCTGCGGAAGTTGGTCAGGAGCTCGCGCACGTCCTGGTAGCTTTCGTCCACGCCGGTGCGCAGGAGCGGCAGGATTTCGCTGACCTCTTCTTCGTCGCCGCGCTTGATGGCGGCATCCAGCATCTGCAGTTGCAGGTTCAGGAAGTTCAGTCCTTGCGCCAGGCTGTCGTGCAGACCCTGGGCCACCAGCCCGCGCTCTTGCACCACGGCCAGCTGGCGCGCCTGCGCGCTCAGGCGCCGGTTGTCCAGCGCCACGCCCAGGTGCTGGCCCAGCGTTTCCAGGAGCTGCGACTCCGACGCCAGCAAGCGGCGCTGCGTGCGGAAATGCAGCGAATACGAGCCGAGGACTTCGTCGCGCGTCACGATGCGGAACACCGCCACGCTGGCAAAGCCGTCCCGCTGGCAGTTCAGGTCCAGGTCCGGCGGCGACTGGCGGAAATCCTGGATGACGATGACGCCGGCCTGACGGGTGGCGACGCCGCAATAGCAGTCGTCGACCTTCATGCAGTGTTCGGATTCGACCAGTTCGTCGGACAGCCCCACCGACACCACGAGGTTGAGCTTTTCGTTGTTGGGATCCAGCGCGCGGATGCTGCCCGCGTCCGCATCGAACTGCAGCATGACCCGGCGCAGGAAGCCATCGCACATGGCCTCGATCTCGTTGGGCTGGTTCAGGAACGCGGCCATGTCGTATAGCGCCCCGATGTCGCGGTTCTGCGCGGCAAGCTGCGCCGTCTTCTGTTCGACCCGCTGCTCCAGGCTGGTGTACAGGTCTTGAAGCTCGTCCGCCATGCGGTTGTAGCCGCGGGCCAGCACGCCGAACTCGTCCTGGCTTTCCACGGGCAGGCGGGTGCTGAACTCGCGGTCGGCCATGCGCTGCAGGCCGTCGCGCAGCCGCAGCACGGGCGAAATGATCCACAAGTACAGCAGGTAGATCATGGCCAGCGTGCCCGCGCTGGCAATCGCCGCAAGCACGCCCTGCGACAGGCGCAGCGACGTGGTCTTGCCGGCGTTGTCCTGTTCGATCATGCGGACCAGTGTATCGGCGCGGGCCACGAACTCGGGCAGCGTTTCCAGGTAACTTGACGCGTCCGGCTGGCCGATGGAACGCAGGGCCGCGGGCTTCATGATGTCGCGCCAGTACGCGGCCACGTCGTGCCACTGGGCGCGGATGGCGTTGTCGTTGGGAATGAAAAGCGGCCGCGCGGGATTGCCCCGTGCCAGCCGCGCAATGGTCTCGTCCAGGATGGTGACCTGTTCCGTGGTGCGCACTTCGCGGCCGGCTTGCGGCCGCATCAGTTCGACGGCGACGCGATTGGCCCGCATCCGCAGGCTGCCGGTGTCGTTGATGGCGGCGCCCGCGCCTTCCAGTTGCCAGGACAGCCACAACGTCCAGCTCACCATGGACAGCACGACGATCAGCGCCAGCAAGGAACTGGCCACGATGCGCGTGGACAGGCGGTGCCGGGGCGACGGCAGCGCGTCGGATTGGGCGGCGGTATCTGTGGACTTCATGAATGTCGAGGCAGGAAGCGCATTTCGGATGTCAGTGTAGTCGCTTCCCGCCGCCTTTCCGGCGCGCGCGTGCCCGTTATGTCACGCCCGCAATCAAACCAGTCCAAGGGTGCGGCACAGAAAGTCGGCAACCTTTGCAGGTTCGTTCAGCGGCAGGCAGGGCAATGCAATGTCAAGCGGCGCGTCGGTCACGACCGCCAGGAAGGTGGGGTCTTCGGAGTGCAGTGGCGGCTTGCCGAGCGCCGGGCGGTAGACCTCGATGCGCGGAATCGCCGCCTGCTTGAAGCCTTCGACCAGCACGAGATCGGCAGGCGACAGCCGCGCCAGTTGCGCCTCCAGGGTGGGTTCCGGCGCGTCGCGCAGTTCATGCACGATGGCGTACCGGAACGGCGAGGCGATCATGACTTCTTGCGCGCCGGCAGTGCGAAAGCGCGCGCTGTCCTTGCCCGGCGGCTCCATTTCAAAGTCGTGATGGCTGTGTTTGATGACGCTCACGCGCAGGCCGCACGCGCCAAGCAGCGGCAACATCGCTTCGATCAGAGTGGTTTTGCCGCTGCCAGAGCGGCCGGCGATACCGAATACGGGAGTCATACGAGGGCGGGTTCCGTCAGCAAGGGACATACGATGGGCAGAAACGTGTCCGCCCGCGGGGAGTATGCCAGCAAAGCGCCCGCCACCAGGTCAAAGTACCAGCCGTGCAGCGACAGGCTGCCCGCGTCGACCGCCCGCCGCACGAACGGCAGGTCTTCCAGATTGCGCAGCGAGATCAGGATGGAGGCCTGTTCGCACGCGCGCCGGCGCTCTTCTTTCGAGGCATCCGGCAGTTGCCGCAGCACCTGCTCGCGCGCCGGTTCGGCGATGTCCATCCAGCGCCCCAGATAGTCGGTTTCGCCATCGCGGCGAATGCCGCGTTCCATCAGGGCGCGGATGCCGCCGCATTGCGCGTGGCCCAGCACGATGATGCGGCAGACCTGCAATTGCTCGACCGCGAACTGGATGGCCGCCAGCACGCCCTGCAGTCCACGGTCCTTGCTGCACGGCGGCACCAGATTAGCCACATTGCGTACGGTGAAGATGTCGCCGGGGTCGCAGCCCAGCAACATGGCCGGATCCACCCGCGAATCGCAGCAGCCGATCAAGAGCGTGCTGGGATGCTGGCCGTCGCGCAGGTTGCGGTACAGCGATGGCGCGTCTTCGTAGTATTGCTGCTGAAAGCGCTGGAAGCCGCCGACGAGTCGTTCAAGGTCTTGCATGTCAGCCTCCCGTTTGCGCCATGAAGCGCACGATGCGTTCGGGGCGGGCGTTGAAGTCATGGCGTTCCGGCTTGGCCGCGATGCCCGCCTGGATGGCCTGGATGAGGTCGGCGTCGCTGGCGCCCGCGCGCAGCAGGTGTCCGAGGGGCACCTGGTCTTCCTGACCCAGGCACAAATACAAGGTGCCGTCCACGCCCAGCCGCACGCGGTTGCAGGTGGCACAGAAATGGCGCGACATGGGCGTGATGACGCCCAGCACGGGCGCGCCCTGCCCGCTTGTCCAGTAACGCGCCGGGCCGTTGCGCGATTCCGCCAGCGACGGCACCAGACCGGCGGCGGCCGCCAGGCGCGCGCCCATCGCATTCAGGTCGGTATGTGCGAACCCGCGGCCGCATTCGCCCATGGGCATCGGTTCGATCAGCCGCAGCACGAAGCCCTGCTCCACCGCATAGGACAGCAGGCGGCGGACTTCGGATTCGGGCGTGGCGGCATGCACCACGCTGTTCAATTTGATCGGCGAAAATCCGGCTTGGCGCGCCGCCGCCAGGCCGGCCAGCACCGAATCCAGACAGTCTCGCCCGGTGATCTGCGAAAACGCCGCAGCGTCCAGCGTGTCCAGGCTGATATTCAGACGGCTCACGCCGGCCGCGCGCAGCGACTGCGCATGGCGCACAAGCTGGGTGGCATTGGTGGAGACGGACAGGTCGCGCAGTCCGGGCATGGCGGCAATGGTGGCGGCCAGCCCGGCCACGCCCTTGCGTAATAGCGGTTCGCCGCCGGTGAGCCTGACCTTGGCCACGCCCAGGCCAACGAACAGCCCAACCAACCGGGCCATTTCGTCGTGGGACATCCAGTTGGCCGGCGTCTCGAAGCCCTTGAAGTCCTTGGGCAGGCAGTAGCTGCACCGCAGGTCGCAGCGATCGGTCACCGAGACCCGCAGATAGTCGATGCGGCGGCCAAAGCCGTCCGCCAATACGGCAGGGGCTGGCTCGTCCATCATGCGGTGCTCCCGGCGAAGACGCGTTCGGGTTCCCCATCGTCCAGGTCGATGCCGGAAATCTTGGCCCGCCCCACCAGCAGCTTGGTGTATTGCCGCCAGGCGGTGTCGCGGCTCATGGTGGTGAGCGCCGTGGCAATCTGCTTTTCCACCTGCTCGTACGGCAGCAGCCGGCCTTCGACGCGGCGCGTGACGCGCACGATGTGCAGGCCATGCCGCGTCTGCAGCAATTGCGGCAGCAGCCCGCCCGAAGGCAATGCAAACACCGCGCGTTCGAACTCCGGCACGGTGTCGCCGCGCCCGAGCTGACCCAGGTTGCCGCCCACGGCGGCAGATGGGCAATTGGACTGCTCGCGGGCGACCTCGGCAAACCGCGAGGGGTCGGCCAGCAGCTCGGTCAGCACCACGTTGGCATGCGCCTTCAGCATGTCCAGGTTCACGTCGGGCGTGACCTGGAACAGGATGTGGTCGGCCTCGACCAGTTCACCCACCATGAAGCGTTCGGGGTGCATCTGGTAGAAGCGCCGGCACGCCGGGTCGTCGGCTTCAGGCGCGGGGGCCTGGCTGGCGAGCAACGCGCCGATGGCGCTTTCCTCGTCGGACACATCCAGGCCTTGCCGGCCGGCCTCGTCCAGCAGGACGCGCCGGAGCACCAGGGCCGTGACGGCCTCGCGCATGGGATTGCCGGCGTCGGCGTGCAAGGGAAGTTCACGATCCAGATCCGCGTCGTTCAGTTCGACGCCATTGACGATGACAGGCATGTTCGGCTCCTAGGAGGGTGGATCAGCGCGGACGGACGAGCTGCCAGGCGCGACCCAGGTAGCCGATCGACGCGAAGCCGCTCCACACGTGCACCAGGCGGGTGAACGGGAAGATCACGAAGAGCGTGAGGCCCATGAACAGGTGCGCCTTGAAGAGCAGCGGCACGCCGGCGATGTAGCTGGCGGCGTCGCCCTGGAACGTGACGATGTGCTGCGCCCAGGTCATCAGGTGCACCATCATTTCGCCGTCCATGTGACCGGCCGACAGCACGATCGTGGACAGGCCCAGCAGCAGGGTCACCAGGATCCAGAGCAGCAGGATCTTGTCGCCCGGCCGGGTGGCGTGCGCGATACGCGGATCGGTCAGGCGACGATGAATCAGGATCAGAAGGCCGATCAGGCACAGTCCGCCCATCACGCCGCCGGCCACCATGGCGACCATCTGCTTGAGCGAGTGCGAGACGCCCAGCGTGTCCCACACGACGACGGGCGTGAGCAGGCCCGCCATGTGCCCGAAGAACAGGCCGATGATGCCGATGTGAAAGAGGATGTTGCCCAGCCGCAACTGGCCGCGGTGCAGCAGTTGCGAGCTGTCGGACTTCCAGGTGTATTGCTCGCGTTCAAAGCGCGCCAGGCTGCCGAGCAGGAAGATGGTCAGCGCGATGTACGGATAGATGCCGAAAAGAAACTGGTTCAGGGAGTTCATGATGCGTCGTCCTGGGCATTAATGAGTCGCGGCGGAACGGGGATGGAAGTGCACGGGCTGTGCACCGCCCCCCGAAAACGGCCGCAGCAGCGGTTCCACGCCGTCGGGGCCGGCTCCGAAGGCCTCCATCGCCTCGTCCATGTCGCGCACCGGCGCCTCGGTCTGCACGCGGGGGATCACGCGGGACTGGGCGCGCAGCACGGCGAAGACGCAGGCGTAGGAGCTTTCGCTCTTGGCCAGCCGCGCGCCGATGGCCGCCAGCACGTGGATGGCTTCGTCCAGCAGGTCCTGGGCCGTGCCGGGGTCGATGACCCCCAGGAACTCCAGGAACAGCGGCACGTGGTCCGGCAATTCCGAGACCATCGGCTCGAAGCCGTGATCGCGGTATGTCTGCAACAGGTCCACCATGGCCTGTCCGCGGTCGCGGCTTTCGCCGTGCACGTGCTCGAACAGGTGCAGGGAATGCGAGCGGTTGCGGTCAAAAGTGGCGACGTAGTTCTCCTGCAGGGGAATCAGGTCGTTCGAGGCCAGGTAGCTCACCAGGGGCTGCAGGGTCTCCTCGGCGTCCGGATAGGCCGCCAGGGCCTCTTCCAGTTCACCCAGATAGTCCAGCAGCTCGGGCTCGGGGTAGCACAGCATGGCGGAAAGCAGTCGGTACAGGCTCATGATGTTTTCCTTTCCTCAGGCCGAAACGGCCTTCTTGCGCGACTTGGGCATTTCGATGAAGATTTCGCTGCCTTGCGGCTTGCGGCCGAACAGGGTGCCTTCCGACACGCCACCCGAGCAGCCGTTGCCGAAAGTGAAGCCGCAGCTGCCCTTCTCGTTGAAGCTGTCCTCGACCACTTCCTTGTGGCTGCTGGGCACGACGAAGCGATCTTCGTAGTTGGCGATGGCCATGATGCGGTACATGTCCTGCACCGTTTCCTCGGTCAGGCCCACCTGATCCAGCAGGGCTGTGTCACGTTCGCCGTGGACGGTCTCGGACCGCTTGAAGGCGCGCATGGCCAGCATGCGTTCCAGGGCCTGCAGCACCGGCGCTTCCTTGCCCGCGGTCAGCAGGTTGGCCAGGTAGCGAACGGGGATGCGCAAGGTCGACACGTCCGGGATCATGCCGCTCTTGCCCACGGTGCGCTGCGGCATCTTGCCCGATTCAGCGGCCGTCTGGATGGGCGACAGCGGCGGGATGTACCAGACCATCGGCAGCGTGCGGTATTCCGGGTGCAGCGGGAAGGCGACCTTCCATTCAACAGCCATCTTGTAGACGGGCGAGTTGCGCGCGGCTTCCAGCCACGATTCGGGAATGCCCTGCTCGCGCGCGGCGGCGATCACCTCGGGCGAATGCGGGTCCAGAAACAGGTCAAGCTGCGATTGGTACAGATCCTGCTCGTTCGCGGTGGACGCGGCGTTTTCGATCTGGTCGGCGTCGTACAGCAGCACGCCCAGGTAGCGGATTCGGCCCACGCAGGTTTCCGAGCACACGGTCGGCTGGCCGGCCTCGATGCGCGGATAGCAGAACGTGCACTTCTCGGCCTTGCCGCTGTTCCAGTTGTAGTAGATCTTCTTGTACGGGCAGCCCGAGATGCACATGCGCCAGCCGCGGCACTTGTCCTGGTCGACCAGGACGATGCCGTCGTCTTCGCGCTTGTAGATGGAGCCGGACGGGCAGCTGGCGACACAGGCCGGGTTCAGGCAGTGTTCGCACAGGCGCGGCAGGTACATCATGAAGGTGTTCTCGAAGGTCGAGTACATCTCCTTTTGCACGCCTTCAAACAGGGCGTCACGGCTGCGCGAGCTGAATTCGCCGCCCAAGTCGTCTTCCCAGTTGGGGCCCCAATGGATCTTGTCCATTTTCTTGCCCGTCAGGACCGACACCGGACGCGCGGTGGGCGGCGTTTCCGACAGCGGCGCGTTCTTCAGGTGCTCGTAATCGAAGGTGAACGGCTCGTAGTAGTCGTCGATGGCGGGCAGGTTCGGGTTGGCGAACAGGTTGGCCAGGATGCGCAGCTTGCCGCCTTGACGCGGTTCCAGCTTGCCGGCGGCCGTGCGGCTCCAGCCGCCCTTCCACTTTTCCTGGTTTTCCCATTCCTTCGGATAGCCGATGCCGGGCTTGGTTTCCACGTTGTTGAACCAGGCATACTCGACACCGTCGCGGCTGGTCCAGACGTTCTTGCAGGTGACCGAGCAAGTGTGGCAGCCAATGCACTTGTCCAGGTTCAGCACCATGCCGATTTGGGCGCGTATCCTCATGATTGCTTCTCTTCTTGTTGCAGTTCTTCGACGAGCGGGCCTTCCAGCCAGTCCACCTTTTTCATCTTGCGCACGACCACGAATTCGTCGCGGTTGGCGCCCACGGTGCCGTAGTAGTTGAAACCGTAGGCCTGCTGGGCATAGCCGCCGATCATGTGCGTGGGCTTGAGCACCGTGCGCGTAACCGAGTTGTGGATGCCGCCGCGCTTGCCGCTGGTTTCAGCGCCCGGCACGTTCACGATCTTTTCCTGTGCGTGGTACATCAGGCACATGCCGACGGGAACGCGCTGGCTCACGACCACCCGGGCGGTCAGCGTGCCATTGACGTTGAAGACTTCGACCCAGTCGTTGTCGACCAGACCGGCCTGCCTGGCCTCGGCTTCGGACACCCACACGTGGGGACCGCCGCGGCTCAGGGTCAGCATGCGCAGGTTGTCCGAATAGGTGCTGTGGATGCCCCACTTCTGGTGCGGCGTGATCCAGTTCAGGACCAGTTCCTTTTCGCCGTTCGGGTACTTGCCCAGCATGGGCGCAACCGTCTTGGTGTCGATGGCGGGCTTGTACACGCACGAGCCTTCGCCAAAGTCCAGCATCCAGCGGTGGTCCTGGTAGAACTGCTGGCGGCCCGTCAGGGTGCGCCATGGGATCAGTTCATGGACGTTGGTATAGCCGGCGTTGTAGCTGACTTCTTCGCTTTCCAGCCCGGACCAGGTGGGCGCCGAGATGATCTTGCGCGGCTGCGCCTGAATGTCGCGGAAGCGGATCTTGTCGTGCTCGCGGCCGACGGCCAGATGCGTGTGGTCGCGGCCGGTGATCTTGCCCAGCGCTTCCCAGGCCTTGACCGACACGTGGCCGTTGGTTTCGGGCGCGAAGGTCAGGATCATTTCGGCCGCGTCGATGGCGGTGTCCAGGCGCGGACGGCCCTGGCTGACGCCGGTCTCGGTGACGCTGTCGTTGATGCCGGCCAGCTCGTGGACCTCGTGCTGGGTATTCCAGTTGATGCCCTTGCCGCCGTTCCCCAGCTTGTCCAGCAACGGACCCACCGACGTGAACTTGCGGTAGATGTCGTTGTAGTCGCGTTCGACCACCGTCATGGACGGCGCCGTCTTGCCGGGGATCAGGTCGCACTCGCCCAGCTTCCAGTCCTTGGGTTCAAAGGCCTGGCCGAGCTCTCCCGGGGTGTCGTGCATCAGCGGGGTCAGGACCAGATCGCGGCGCTTGCCGAGGTACGGGCCGCCGATGTCGCTGAACTTCTTGGCCAGCAGCTTGTAGATTTCCCAGTCGGTCTTGCTTTCCCAGAGCGGCTGAACAGCTTCGCTGAGCGGGTGGATGAAGGGATGCATGTCGGACGTGTTGAGGTCGTCCTTTTCGTACCAGGTGGCCGTGGGCAGCACGATGTCGCCATACAGGCACGTCGTGCTCATGCGGAAGTCCAACACGGTGAGCAGGTCCAGCTTGCCTTCGGCCGCGTCGTCCTCGTAGGTGACTTCGGTGGGCTTGATGGCGTCGGCTTCGTCGCCGAACACGGCGTTCTGCGTGCCCAGCAGGTACTTCAGGAAGTATTCGTGGCCCTTGCCGCTGGAGCCAAGGATGTTGGAGCGCCACACGAACATGTTGCGCGGGAAGTTGGCGGGATCGTCCGGGTTTTCGCAGGACATGCGCAGTTCGCCCGACTTCATCATCTCAACCGCGTGGGCGACGGGGTCCTTGCCCAGACTGTCGGCCTGCGCCACCACATCCAGCGGATTGGTGCGCAACTGCGGCGCCGACGGCAGCCAGCCCATGCGCTCGGCGCGGGCGTTCAGGTCGATCATGCTGAGTTCGCCGTACTTGGCGCGGTCCGCGGTGGGGCCGAGCACTTCCTGCACGTTCAGCTTTTCGTGGCGCCATTGGCTGGTGTGGGCATAGAAGAACGAGGTGCCGTTCATCTGGCGCGGCGGGCGGACCCAGTCCGAGGCGAAAGCCAGGGGCGCCCAACCGAACTGCGGGCGCAGCTTTTCCTGGCCCACATAGTGCGCCCAGCCGCCGCCGCTCTTGCCGACGCAACCGCACATCATCAGCATGTTGATGATGCCGCGGTAAATCATGTCCATGTGGTACCAGTGGTTCAGGCCGGCGCCGACGATGACCATGGACTTGCCTTCGGTGTCGTGCGCGTTCTGGGCGAATTCGCGCGCCACCTGGATGACCTGCGCGCGCGGCACGCTGGTGTGCTTTTCCTGCCAAGCGGGCGTGTAGGGAACGTCGTCGTCGTACGAGGACGCGACGTTGCCGCCGCCCAGGCCGCGGTCAAGGCCGTAGTTGGCCATCTGCAGGTCATAGACGGTGGCGACCAGCGCCTCGGTGCCGTCCGCCAGGCGGATGCGGCGGGCGGGCACGTTGCGCACCAGGAGTTCGTCGTGTTCGCTGCCGAAGTACGGGAAGCCCACGCCGACCACCTCGTCCGACTGGCCCAGCAGGGTCAGCGTCGGGACGATCTCGCGGCCCGAGCCGCCGTCCTTGGATTCGAGGTTCCAGCGGCCGACCTTTTCGCCGTCGTTGACAGCGCCCTCGCCCCAGCGGAAACCGATGCTGCCGTTGGGCGCCACCAGATCGCCGGTGGACTCGTCCAGCACCAGCGTCTTCCAGTCGGGGTTGTTCTGTTCGCCGAGCCCGTTGTCGAGCTGCGAGGCGCGCAGGAAGTGATCAGGCGCGTAGAAGCCCTCGCGCTCCTTGAGCTGCACCAGCATCGGCATGTCGGTGTAGCGGCGCACGTAGTCCGTGAAGTAGGCCGACTTGCCCGAAAGGTGGAATTCCTTGAGGATGACGTGGCCCATGGCCATGGCGAGCGCGGCGTCGGTGCCCTGCTTGGGGGCCAGCCAGATGTCGCCGAACTTGACCATTTCGCCGAAGTCGCTGGACACGGCCACGGTCTTGGTGCCTTTGTAGCGGACTTCGGTGTAGAAGTGCGCGTCCGGGGTGCGGGTTTGCGGGACGTTCGAGCCCCAGACCATCAGGTAGGTGGAGTTGTACCAGTCGGCCGATTCGGGCACGTCGGTTTGTTCGCCCCAGATCTGGGGGCTGGCGGGGGGAAGATCGCAGTACCAGTCGTAGAAGCTGAGGCAGGCGCCGCCCAGAAGGCTCAGGTAGCGGGCGCCGGCAGCGTAGCTGACCATGGACATGGCGGGAATCGGCGAGAACCCGATCACACGGTCCGGACCGTACTTCTTGATGGTGAGCGCGTTGGCGGCGGCAATGATTTCCGTGGCGGTGTCCCAATCGGCGCGGACGAAGCCGCCCAGGCCGCGCACCGACTTGTAGCGCTTGGCGCGCTTGGGATCCTGGCTGATCCATTCCCAAGCTGCGATGGGGTCCATGGTCTTGCGGGCTTCGCGCCACATTTCGATCAGGCGGCCGCGGATCATGGGGTACTTCACGCGCTGCGCCGAGTACACATACCAGCTGTACGAGGCGCCGCGGGGACAGCCGCGCGGCTCATGATTGGGCAGATCGGGACGGGTGCGGGGGTAGTCGGTCTGCTGGGTTTCCCAGGTGATCAGACCGTTCTTGACATAGACCTTCCAGGAGCAGGAGCCGGTGCAGTTCACGCCGTGGGTGGAACGCACCACCTTGTCGTGCTGCCAGCGGGCGCGGTAGGCGTTCTCCCACTTGCGGTCCTCGTTGACGGTTTCGCCGTGACCGTTCGCGAAGGTGGACTTCACCCGCGACATGAACTTCAACCGGTCCAGAAAATGACTCATTGTGTTTCTCCAAGAACGCCGGCCTGGCCGGCGCGTACTGCGATCAATGCTGTTGAAGCAACTTTAGGTCTGGGCTGTCTGGCGGACCATTCGCCGGTGGCACAACCCGGGTTCGGCAGAGTGACTAGTTACCGGGGTAGGCCGAACTAGTCGTGCCGCGCCGGCGGGGCTGCACACCCGGCCGGCGGTCAGGCCATCAGCAAGGCACGGGCGCGTTGCGGCGCGCGTAGTACCACCAGGTGATCACCATGCAGGTGGCGTAAAAGCCGATGAAGCAAAACAGCGCGGTCTGGACGCTGCCCGTCATGTCGAGCGACGTGCCGAAGCTGCGCGGGATGAAGAAGCCGCCGTAGGCCCCGATGGCGCCGGAAAAGCCCAGCACCGCGGCCGATTCCTTGGCCGCTTCCGCCATGGCCTGCTTTTGCGCGGCCGGGCCCTTGCCCTGCGCGGCCTGCGTGCGTTCACGCAGGAAGATCACGGGGATCATGCGGAACGTCGAGCCATTGCCCAGGCCGGTCAGCGCGAACAGCAAGATGAACATGGCGAGGAACCCATTGAAGTCGCCCAGGCGGCCTTCGCCCGGCAGGAACACCATGACGCCCGCCACGGCGGCGATCATGGCCGCGAAGGTGAACAGCGTGACCCGGGCGCCGCCCAGCTTGTCGGACACCCAGCCGCCCAGCGGACGCGTCAGCGACCCGACCAGCGGTCCCAGGAAGGCGTACGCCATGGGGTTGACCGTTGGGAACAGCGTCTTGGTCAGCATCGCGAAGCCCGCCGAAAAGCCGATGAACGACCCGAACGTGCCCACGTACAGCCAGCACATCAGCCAGTTGTGCTTGCGCTTGAAGATGACGGCCTGATCGGCGAACGAAGCGCGCGCATCGGCGATGTCGTTCATGCCGAACCACGCGGCGATGGACGCCAGCGCGATTGGGATCACCCAGATGAAGCCCGCGTTCTGCAGCCACAGGTTCTGCTGCGCGCCATTGGCGTTGATGACCTGGGGCTCGCCGCCGGCGGCGCCGAAGACGCCCATCGTGATGACGACCGGCACGACGAACTGCACCAGCGACACGCCCAGGTTGCCGATCCCGGCATTCAGGCCGGTGGCCAGGCCCTTCTTTTCCTTGGGAAAGAAGAAGCTGATGTTGGCCATGCTGGAGCTGAAGTTGCCGCCGCCCAAGCCGCAGAGCAGCGCCAGGATCAGAAGCGTCGGAAACGAGGTGGTCGGGTCGCGCAGGGCAAAGCCCATGCCCAGCGCCGGAATCAGCAGCGAGGCGGTGGAAATGGCCGTCCACTTGCGTCCGCCGAAGACGGGCACGAGGAACGAGTAGAAGATGCGCAGCGTGGCGCCCGACAGCGCGGGCAGCGCCGTCAGCCAGAAGAGCTGGTTCTTGGACAGCATGAAGCCGGCGCGGTCCAGGTTGACCACGACCACGCTCCACAGCATCCAGATGCTGAACGCCAGCATCAGCGCCGGGATCGAGATCCACAGGTTGCGGTTGGCGACGCGCGCGCCGGTCTGTTTCCAGAAGCCGGGATTATCCGGCTCCCAGCGCGCAAGGACTTGAGTGGACATGAGGTTCTCTCAGGATGGTGGGTGGGTCAGGCGGCTTGCTGCCGCGCGATGGCCGCGCTTTCGGGCCGGAAACTGAAGTGCATGAAAATGAGCGAGACGCAGACCGTGCCGTACAGCAGCATGAAGGCGCTGGAGCGGATGCCGGTCAGGTCGAGCAGCACGCCGAACATGATGGGAAGAATGAAGCCGCCCAGGCCGCCAGCCAGCCCGACGATGCCGGACACGGCGCCGATGTTGTCGCTGAACTCGTCAGAAATGAACTTGAAGACGGAGGCCTTGCCGATCGCCATGGCGATGCCGACGATGAACAGCAGGATGGTGAAGGTGACCGGGCCAAGCGCGATGCCGAAGGAACGCGGGCCGCCGGCGGTCATGACGGTGAACTCGGTTTGCGGGTAGCTCAGGAGGAAGAACGCGACCCAGCAGACCCACATCACCCACCACGTCGTCTTGTAGGCGCCGTAGCGGTCGGAGATCCAGCCGCCCAACGCGCGCAGCACGCCGCCAGGCAGCGAGAAACAAGCGGCCAAGAGCGCGGCCAGCTTCATGTCGAAGCCGTATTCGCCGATGTAGTACTTGGTCATCCACAGCGCCAGGGCCACGTAGCCGCCGAACACGACCGAGTAGTACTGGCAGTAGCGCCAGACGCGCGGGTCCTTGAGCATGGCGAACTGGGCGGACAACGATGCCCCGCCCGCGACGCGGTGCGAGGGATCGGACGACGAGAACATCCAGAACAGGATCGCGGTGACCAGCAGCGCCACGGCGTACACCTGCGGCACGATGACCCAGGACCCGGCGGCTGCCGCGATCAGGGCGGGCGCCACGAACTTGGTGATGGCCGAGCCCGAGTTGCCGGCGCCGAAGACGCCCATGGCCAGGCCTTGCTTGTTGCGCGGGAACCAGCGCGCCACGTAGGGCGTGCCCACCGAGAACGAGCCGCCCGTCAGGCCGACGAACAGCGCCAGCACCAGGAACTGCCAGTACTCCGTGGCGTACGACAGCAGCCAGATCGGCACCACCGCCAGCAGCATCAGCACGAAGAACACGGGGCGGCCGCCGTAGCGGTCGGTCCAGATGCCCAGCGGCACCCGCACGAGGGAGCCGGTCAGGACCGGCATGGCGGCCAGCAGGCCGAATTGCGTTTCAGACAGGCCGAGCTGGGTCTTTATGGGAATACCCAGGACGGCGAAGATCATCCACACCGCGAAACAGATGGTGAAGGCAAACGTACTGGATATCAGGACCCGCATCGGCGCGCCGGCCGAGGATTGATGTGCTGCCATGGTTGGTCTCGCTTTTTGCTGACAAATACATATGTGGGTAGCCTAAGGAGGCCACCCTTCCCTCACCATTCCCCAGCCGACCAAAGGGCCATTTCCGAAGTGCCTAGTCATGCGGGTGTTCCGGACAGCCTTGCGTTGGATCAAGCTGGCGAGTCGCGCCCGGATGCGGCCAGAGTTAATATGTATTTCAAATACACGTTCAAACCCGCAACGCGGCGCACCCTGCGCGCACTGGCCACACCATGAGCACTCTGCTTTCCATTGAAGAACCCGCAAAGAAGCCGCGCCCCGCGCCGCCCGAATGGCGCGCGTTCACCGAAATGGGTTTCCGCCCGCTATACCTCGCGGGCTGTTTTTGGGCCCTCGTGTCCGTGTTGCTGTGGGTGCATGCGCCGGCGCGCCTGACCGGCGTGCTGAACGGCATGTTCTGGCATGCGCATGAAATGCTCTGGGGCTTTGTCGCCACCATTGCCGTGGGTTTCCTGCTGACGGCAGGCGCCAACTGGACGGGCAAGAACCCGCTGCGCGGCAACCCCCTTGCGGCCTTGTGCGGGCTATGGATCGTGGCGCGTGTGGGCTATCTGGTGCCAGGGCGTCCGGCCTTTGCCGTTGCAGCGGCTGCCGACCTGCTCTTTTTCCTTTGGGCGGCCGGGGCGCTGGGACGCGCCGTCGCCGTCACCCGCAACCAGCGCAACTACGGCGTTCCCTTGCTGCTGCTGGCGCTGGGCGCGACCAACGGGCTGTATCTGTGGGCGACCGTCCAGGGCGACTACGTCACGCTGATGCGCTTTTTCAACGCCGGCCTGCTATCGATGGCCGTGCTGACCCTGCTGATCGCACGGCGGGTCATGCCCTTCTTCGCCAAGCGCGCCGTCGCTGGCCTGGACATTCCGCCCCACACCAAGAGCGGCCATTGGCAGCTTGGGCTTGGCGTTGTCGCCATCACCTGCCTGCTGGCCGGGGTGCAGCAGGTCGCCGCGGCGGCACTGGCGGCCAGCGGCGTGATCGCGCTGGTGCAGTGGGTGTCCTGGAAGCCGTGGGCCGTGCGCCGCGTGCCGCTTCTGTGGATTCTCTATGCCGGTTATCTGGGCCTGGGCATCGGGCTGCTGGTGGGCGCGGCCCAGTTGGCGGGTTTCGTCGTCCGGCAGGCGTGGCCGGCCCACGTCATTGGCGTGGCGGGGTTTTCGGTGCTGATTCTGGGCATGGTGACGCGCACCGCGCTCGGCCACCTGGGCCGGCCGCTGCACACGGACCGCAGCATGGTCGTGAGCTACGCGCTGATGATCCTGGCGGCGTTGCTGCGGCTGGCGGCGCTGTTGCCAACGGCCGCCACGCTGGGCCTGCTGCATGCGTCGGCCACGGCGTGGGCGCTGGCGCTGGGGCTGTACCTGTGGCGGTTCTTCCCGATGATGATCCGCTCCCGCGCGGACGCGGCGGCCAAGCAGGCGGCGCCAGTCATGCGCGTAATGCCGGTGTCACGGCCGAAGGGCTGAGACGCGTCAGGACCGCTCTTCGCGCCGCTCCATCGCGGCGACTTCGCGGCGCATGGCCTTGAGCCACGCCTTGAGCAGCGATTCATCCGAGAACTGCATGACCTCGTGCTCCAGTTCCTGGATGTACTCCTGGATATCCTTGAGGTCGTCGTCCAGTTCGCCCATCACCGCGTCCGGTTCGAACGTGGCGAACGGGTCCAGTTCGTAGCGCAGCTTGAAGCCTTCCTCGGCGAACTGCACCTGGCTCAGCACGTCGTCGAGCTGGGTGGCGAGCACCGCGTTGGTCTCTTGCAGCCGATCATCCGGGATGCCGGCCGCGGCCTGCACTTCGGCACGCAGGGCGGGGTCCTGGGCGGACTGAGCCTGGCGCGCGCGTTCGGCTTCTTGCAAGGCCTGCCACGCGACGGGGTTCGTCACGGCCGGAATCTTGACGACGCGCGCGTATTCCAGCAGTTCTTCGGCGTCTTCGTCGTCGTACTGGTCCTGGATGATCTGCAGCAGTTGCATGGGCGACATCGAGGCCAGGTCGGCAACGTCCAGATCCAGCGCATCGGCCAGTTCCTGGCCCGCGCTTTCGGTCAGTTCAGCCAGGTTGGCGTCGTAGTCCGACCCACGGTGTTTCTTATAGAGCGTCTTGAGGCGCGCGGTGTCGCAACCGGCAGGCAGATCGCTCTTGGTTGCCAGCACCAGCAGCTCTTCCGAAAACTCCGTGACCAGTTCGGAGACGAATTCGCGCTCGGCCTTGGACAGGCCCATTTCCTTGTACGCATGGTCAAAGCACAGCACCAGCTTGTAACGAAGCTGGTTGAGCTTTTCTTCGAGCGGCCGCAACGTCTCGGTGTACTTGCGCTGGTAATCGGCTTCAATCGACTGCCATTGCGCCAACCGGGCCCGTTCGGCCGCCAGCCGTTCCTGCTGGCGTTCGCATAATTCACGCTGACTTTCGAAGGATTCTTTGCTCATGACCCACTCCTCTTGCAAACCGGGGTATTGAAAACAGCCGCCACTCTAAACGATACGCGCAAACCCTTCTTGAAAATCAGCGTCAATAACGCTAATCATTATTATTAATATAGAATCTCGGCTGTCCGCTATCCCCTTGCCTGGCAGCCCTGATGTCCCTGCGCTTCCTTGCGGGCCCCACCCCCTCACGCAAACGCCTGATCCTGATCGCGGCCGCCCTGGCGCTGGCCCTGCTGATCGGTGCGGCGGTCTGGCTGGCGGGCAATAAAGGCCCGGCCGCTCCTCCTCCCCCCAACTATGGGAAGCTTCCCGTCGCGGTGAGCGTCGCCGCCGCGCGCACCGGCCCGTTGCAGCGCGACTTGCACGCGCTGGGCACCATCACGCCGCTGGCGCAGGTGACCGTGCGCAGCCAGGTCGATGGCGAGCTGATCAAGCTGCACTACACCGAAGGCCAGGCCGTGGCGCAAGGCCAGTTGCTTGCCGAGATCGACCCGCGTCCCTTCCAGACCGCGCTGGCGTCCGCCGAAGGCGAATTGGCGCAGACGCAGGCGTTGCTGGACAACGCCGAAGCGGACCTGCGGCGCTATCGCAAGCTGGCGCGGCAAGAAGCCGTGGCGGGCCAGCAGCTTGATACCGCCGAGGCGCAGGTGCGGATGTACACCGCACAGCGCCAGAAGAACCAGGCGCAGGTCGCCGACGCCCGCCGCCTGCTCAGCCACACACGCATCGTGGCGCCGCACGCCGGTCGTGTGGGCTTGCGGCGCGTGGATGCCGGCAACCACGTGCGCGCCGCGGACGCCGACGGGCTGACCACGCTGGTGCAGATGGCGCCCACGTCGGCCCTGTTCAGCATCCCGGAGACCCGCCTGGACATCCTGCGCCAGGCGCAGGCGAAAACGCCCGTGCTGCGCGTGCAGGCCTGGGACGCCGATGAACGCCGCATTCTGGCCGAAGGCACGCTCGAGGCGCTGGACAACCGCATCCAGGCGGCCAGCGGCACGGTGCGGCTGCGCGCCCGCTTCGACAATGCCGACGAGTCGCTGTTTCCCAACCAGTTCGTGAACATCCGGCTGGCCGTCGTGCAGCAGGATGATGTCGTGACCATACCCACCGCCGCGGTGCAATTCGGCTCCGAAGGGTCGTTCGTATTCGTCATCGGCGACGACAATCGGGCGACCCGCCGCGTGCTGGAACTGGGTCCGGCGAACGCGGGCCGCATCGTGGTGCTGGCGGGCCTGACCCCCGACGAGCGCGTCGTGGTCGAAGGCGTGGACCGGCTGCACGATGGACGCGACGTGCAGATCGTCGACGCGCCACGCCAGGACAAGGAACCTGCATGAGCCTGTCACGCCCCTTCATTCTGCGCCCGGTCGCCACGTCCTTTCTCATGATCGCGCTGCTGCTGTCGGGCATCCTGGCCTGGCGCCTGCTGCCCGTGGCGGCGCTGCCGCAGGTCGACTATCCCATCATCCAGGTCACCACGCAGTATCCCGGCGCCAGTCCCAACGTCACGGCGCGCGCGGTCACCGCGCCGCTGGAACGGCGCTTCGGGCAGATACCGGGTCTGAAGCAGATGTCGTCCACCAGCGGCAGCGGCATCTCGGTCATCACGCTGCAGTTTGCGCTGGACGTGCCGCTGGGCGTGGCCGAACAGGAGGTGCAGGCGGCCATCAGCGCCAGCGATTCGCTGCTGCCCAACGATCTGCCCACCCCGCCCGTCTATCGCAAGGTCAACCCGGCGGACGTGCCGATCCTGACGCTGGCCGTCACATCGGATTCCCTGCCGCTGCCCAAGGTCTACGATCTGGTGGACACGCGCATGACGCAGCGGCTATCGCAGTTGTCGGGCGTGGGCATGGTCAGCCTGGCGGGCGGACAGCGCCCGGCCGTGCGCGTGCAGGTCAATCCGATGGCGCTGGCCGCGCGCGGCCTGCAGTTGTCGGACGTGCAGGAGGCGATCGCCAAGGCCAATTCCAATCAGCCCAAGGGCAGTTTTGACGGCCCCGTGCGGTCCGTCATCATGGACGCCAACGACCAGTTGCAAAGCGCCGAGGAGTACCGCGAGCTGATCGTCGCCTGGAAAAATGGCGCGCCGGTGCGGCTGGGCCAGATTGCGACGGTGGAGGACGGCGCCGAGGACCGCTACCTGGCCGCGTGGGTCGACAAGCAGCCCGCCGTGCTGGTGAACATCCAGCGCCAGCCCGGGGCCAACGTCATTGCCGTGGCCGACCAGGTCAAGGCGCTGCTGCCGCAACTGACCGCCAGCCTGCCCGCCGCCGCGCAAGTGCGCATCCTGACCGACCGCACCGAGAGCATCCGCGCCTCGGTGCGCGGCGTGCAATGGGAACTGGCGTTTGCCGTGGGGCTGGTGGTGCTGGTGACCTTCCTGTTCCTGCGTAACCTGCCCGCCACGCTGATTCCCAGCCTGGCCGTGCCGCTGTCCCTGATCGGCACCTTCGGCTTCATGTACCTGGCCGGTTTTTCCACCAACAACCTGACCTTGATGGCGCTGACCATTGGCGCGGGCTTCGTGGTCGACGACGCCATCGTCATGCTGGAGAACATTGCACGCTACCGCGAACAAGGCCACAGCCCGATGGCGGCCGCGCTCAAGGGTGCGGGGCAGATCGGCTTCACGCTGGTGTCGCTGACCCTGTCGCTGATCGCGGTGCTGATTCCGCTGCTGTTCATGGAAGACGTGGTGGGCCGGCTGTTCCGAGAGTTCGCCATTACGTTGGCCGTCGCCATTTTGATATCGCTGGCCGTCTCGCTGACGCTGACGCCCATGATGTGCGCACGCCTGCTGCCGGCACACGAGCCGTCGCGTCCCGGCCTGCTGGATCGCTTGCAGGTGCGCTACGCCGGCTGGCTGGACGTGACCCTGCGCCACCAGCGGCTGACGCTGCTGGCGATGCTGGCGACCGTGGTGCTGACCGGGCTGCTGTATCTGGCGGTGCCCAAAGGATTCTTTCCGGCGCAGGACGGCGGCGTGCTGCAAGGCGTGACGCAGTCCGCGCAGAGCACGTCGTTTGACGCCATGTCGCGCCGCCAGCAGGCGGTGGCGGAAAGCCTGCTGGCCGATCCCGACGTCGCCACCCTGTCGTCCTTCATCGGCATCGACGGCATGAACGCCACGCTGAACACGGGCCGTCTGCTGATCAATCTGAAGCCCTGGAACGAACGCAGCGCGCCGCTAGCGGACATCATGGCGCGGCTGGACGCCCGAGCGCGCGACGTGAACGGCATCTCGCTCTATTTGCAACCCGTGCAGGAGCTGAACATCGAAGACCGCGTCAGCCGCGGCCAGTATCAATTCAGCCTGACCTCACCCGACAGCGCGCTGCTGTCGCGCTGGACCACCGCGCTGATGCAGCGGCTGGCCCAGGCGCCCCAGTTGGCCGACGTGTCTTCCGATTTGCAGGGCGGCGGCCGGCAGGCCTATCTGGAGGTCTCGCGCGACGCCGCCGCGCGCCTGGGCGTCACGATGGACGATGTGGCGCAGGCGCTGTACAACGCGTTCGGCCAGCGTCAGGTCGCCACGCTGTTCACGCAGTCCAACCAGTACCGTGTGGTGCTGGAAGTGGACCGGACGATGGCGACCAGTCCCGAGGCTCTGGAACGCATCCACCTGCAGACGGAAAACGGGCAGGCCATTCCTTTGTCGGCCTTGGCCAGCGTCAGCGAGCGGGCCGCGCCGCTGGCCGTGAATCACCTGTCGCAGTTCCCCGCAGTGAACCTGTCCTTCAACCTGCCGCCGGGCGGATCGCTGGGCGAAGCCATTGCCGCCATTGAAGCCGCCAAGCAGGACATCGGCATGCCCGAGAGCGTCGAACTGCGGCTGCAAGGCGCGGCGTCTGCCTTCGAGGCGTCGCTGTCCAACACGTTGTGGCTGATGCTGGCCGCGGTGGTGACCATGTACCTGGTGCTGGGCATGCTGTACGAAAGCGCCATCCACCCGATCACCATCCTGTCCACCTTGCCCTCGGCCACCGTCGGCGCGCTGCTGGCGCTGCTGATCACCGGCCGGCCGCTGGACCTGATCGCCGTCATCGGCATCATTCTGCTGATCGGGCTGGTCAAGAAGAACGGCATCATGATGGTCGATTTTGCGCTGGAGGCCGAGCGCACGCGCGGCCTGGACCCGCAGGCCGCCATCCGCGAGGCCGCGCTGCTGCGCCTGCGCCCCATCCTGATGACCACGCTGGCCGCGCTATTTGGCGCGCTGCCGCTGATGCTGGCGACAGGCTCCGGCGCCGAACTGCGCCAGCCGCTCGGTTGGGTCATGGTCGGCGGGCTGCTCGTCAGCCAGGTGCTGACGCTGTTCACCACGCCCGCCGTGTACCTGTTCTTTCACCGTCTGGGCCACCGGCGCGCTGAGGCCGCGCCGGCACCCAACGCCGAAGGCCCGGTGAAATGATCCGGGCGTTGCTGCACCGGCCGGTCGCCTGCATTTTTCTGGCGCTGGCGCTGACGCTGCTGGGGGCCGTGGCGTGGCGCCTGCTGCCGGTGGCGCCGTTGCCGCAGGTGGACTTTCCGACCATCGAAGTACGCGCCGACCTGCCAGGCGCCAGCCCCGAAAGCATGGCCAGCACCGTCGCCGCGCCGCTGGAACGGGCGCTGGGCAGCATCGCGGGCGTCAGTTCCATGAGCTCGTCCAGCAACCAGGGCTCGACGCGCGTGCAGCTTCAGTTTGAACTGGACCGCAACATCGACGAAGCCGCCCGCGACGTGCAGGCCGCCATCAACGCCGCACGCGCTGAACTGCCGGCGGGCATGCCAGGCAACCCCAGCTATCGCAAGGTCAATCCGTCGCAGGCGCCCATCATGGCGCTGGCGCTCAGTTCCGCCACGCGGCCCGCTGGCCAGCTCTACGACCTCGGTTCCACCGTGCTGGCGCAGAAGCTCTCGCAGATCAGTGGTGTGGGCGAAGTGACGATGGGCGGCAGCTCGCTGCCGGCCGTGCGCGTTCAGGTCAATCCGAACGCGCTGGCGCACTATGGCGTGGCGCTGGACCACGTGCGCGAGGCGATTTCAAACGCCGCCCCGATGGGCCCGCAAGGGCAGCTCGATTCGGCCGGTCAGCGCTGGGAAGTCGGAACCCCCGAGCAGCCGCGCCGCGCGCAGGACTACGACAGCCTCATCGTGCGGTACCAGGACGGCGCCGTGATCCGGCTGTCGCAGGTGGCGCGCGTCAGCGACTCGGTCGAGAACCGCTACAGCAGCGGCTTTCACAACCGCAATCCGGCGGTGGTGCTGACCATCAGCCGGCAGCCGGGCTCGAACATCATCGAAACCATCGACGCCATCAACCAGGCCCTGCCGGGCCTGCGCCAGCTGATGCCGGCCGACGTCGACCTGACGGTCGCGCTGGACCGCTCGCCGGGCATCAAGGCGACCCTGCGTGAAGCGCACATCACGCTGGCGCTGGCCGCCGGGCTGGTCATCCTGGTGGTGTGGCTGTTCCTCGGCAATGCCCGTGCGGCCGCGATTCCCAGCGTGGCGATTCCGGTCTGCCTGATCGCCACTTTTGCCGTCATGTACGCGTGGGGGTTTTCGCTGAACAACCTGTCGCTGATGGCGCTGATCGTGGCTGCCGGGCTGGTGGTGGACGACGCCATCGTCGTGCTGGAAAACATCTCTCGCCACCTGGAGCGCGGCCTCTCGCCAGTCAAGGCCGCGCTGCGTGGCGTGCGTGAGGTCGGCTTTACGCTGGTGGCCATGACCGTCGCGCTGAGCGTCGTGTTCGTGTCGATCCTGTTCATGGGCGGCCTGGTGGAGCGGCTGTTCCGCGAGTTCTCGATCACGCTGGTGGCCGCCACCGTCATCTCGTTGATCGTGTCGGTGGCCATCATTCCGGCGCTGTGCGCGCGCTGGCTGCGGCCCGTCAGCCACGTCGCGGCCAAGCCGTCGCGCATGCAGGCGGTGTTTGCCCGTATCCACGACTGGTATGGCGTGTCGCTGTCGCGCGTGCTTGGCCACGCGCGCCTGACGTTGCTGCTGCTGGCCGGCGTCGTCGGGCTGAACGTCTATCTGTATGTCCAGGCGCCCAAGGGCTTTCTGCCGGTGCAGGACACCGGCCAGCTCATGGGCTTTGTACGCGGCGACGACGGATTTTCCTTTCAGGTCATGCAGCCCAAGATCGACCAGTACCGGCAGCTTGTGCTCAAGCACCCGGCCGTCGACGACGTCATCGGCTACAACGGCGGCGGCTTGGGCATCAGCAACTCGCTGTTCCTCATCCGCTTGAAACCCGCCGCCGAACGCAAGGAGTCGTCCACCGAGGTCATCAACTGGATGCGCACGAACGCGCCTGCGGTGCCGGGCGGCATGTTCTTTCTGAACGTGGACCAGGACCTGCGCATGCCCGGCGGCTTTGGCAATTCCGGCGACCATGAACTGGCGATCATGGCCAGCGACGTGCCGGCGCTGCGGGAATGGGCACGCAAGATCTCGAAGGCGATGCAGGAGATCCCCGAGCTGCGCGATGTCGACGCACAAGGCGACGGCGCGACGCAGCAGGTCGTGATCGACATCGACCGCAGCGCGGCGCAGCGCCTGGGCGTGGACATGGACACCATCAGCAGCGTGCTGAGCAATTCGTTCAGCCAGCGCCAGGTGGCCACGTTGTACGACGCGATGAACCAGTACCGCGTCGTGCTGGAACTGGACCCCCGCTACACCGAAGATCCTGAAGTGCTGGAACAGGTGCACGTGGTGGCCGCCGATGGCACCCGCGTGCCGCTGACCGCGTTCGCCACCTACGACAACGGCCTGGTCAACGACCGTGTCTACCACGACGGCCTGTTCGCCGCGGTGTGGGTTGGATTCTCGCTAGCGCCGGGCGTGTCGCTGGAACAGGGCCTGGCCGCCATCGACGCCGCGACCGCCAAGCTGATGGTGCCCTCGTCTATCCAGACCCGCCTGGGCGGCGATGCGCGCAACTTCCAGCAAAGCCTGCAGGACCAGCCCTGGCTGATCCTGGGGGTGCTGGTCGCCATCTATCTGGTGTTGGGCATTTTGTACGAAAGCCCCCTGCACCCGCTGACGATCCTGTCCACGCTGCCATCGGCCGGTGTCGGCGCGCTGCTGGCGCTGCGGCTGGCAGGCATCGAGTTCACGCTGATCGCGCTGCTGGGGCTGTTTCTGCTGGTGGGAATCGTCATGAAGAACGCCATCCTGATGATCGACTTCGCCCTCAGCCTGGAGCGGCGTGAAAACCTGACGCCCGAGCAGGCCATCCACCGCGCCGCCATGCTGCGCCTGCGGCCCATCGTCATGACCAACCTGGCGGGGCTCCTGGGCGCCCTGCCCCTGGTGCTCGGCATGGGCGAAGGGTCGGAACTGCGCCGCCCGCTGGGCGTCGCCATCGTCGGCGGGTTGATGATCAGTCAGTTTTTGACGCTGTATACGACGCCGATCGTCTATCTGGCGCTGGAGCGCTTGCGCCGGCTGGGCTGGCGCCGCCGCACCGCCTGACCGACGCGGTCTGCCGGGCTGGGCACCCCCCCGTATCTTCCCGCTAGCCGGAAAATAAAAAGCTCAATAGAATCAGTTGGCACGCTGACGCAACCCGCCCGATCCGGTCCGGCGCTTTTTCCCGCCGCCGGGGACTGCGCTGGTGCCCGCGATGCCGGCGCGACCGCAACGACACTGTCGCCGCCGAGCTTTCCAGCCTTCGCGGTGCGGGCACCATCGGGCCGTCACCGGGGACTTGCAGTTTGGCCTCTGACAGACCTGGTGCCCAATGTGGCCGGTGACTTGTTTGAATCGACTGCTGCTGACCGGCGTGCTGTGCCTGGGCGGTTGCGTGCAGGTGGGCCCCGACTTCGAGCCGCAGCTTGTTGACTGGTCCAGCCAGTGGGACACGCCGGCGCTGCAACAGGCCACCGTGGAAGGCTTCCAGCCGGACGCCCGGCAGTGGTGGCGCATCTTTGACGACCCCGTTCTTGAATCCCTGATCGCGCAAGCCGACACGCACAATCCCGGCGTGCAGGTGGCTGGCCTGCAGATCATGGAGGCGCGCGCCCAGTTGGGCATCGCCCGCAGCGGGCTGTATCCGCAATCCCAGATCGTCGGCGCGGACGCGCTTTACCAGCATCGGTCGTCACGTTCCTCGGAAGGCAATCCGCGTCCCAGCAGTTTCTGGCAATACAGCGCGGGCTTCAGCATCGGCTGGGAGCTGGATTTCTGGGGCCGCTTCAGCCGCGCCATCGAGTCGGCGGACGCCGCCTACTTCGCGACCGAGGCCAATCGCGAAGACGTATTGGTGCTGCTGCACGCGCAGGTCGCCGAAAGCTATTACGCGCTGCGCACGGCCGAGGCGCGGCTGCGCATTGCCCGCGACAATGCGGCCATCCAGAAGCGCAGCTACGAAATCACCGAGCGCCTCTTCAACAGCGGCGAGACCGACGAACTGGACCTGCAGCAGGCGCGCACGCAATACCTCGGCACGCTCAGCACCATCCCCGAATTCGAAAGCCAGATCGCGCGCACCCGCAACGCGCTGGCGGTGCTGGTAGGCAAGCCGCCCGGCCCGATGCCCGAACTGCCCAACCTGGCGGCCCGGGAGGCCGTGATCCCGCTGATTGACCGGGCCGTGCTGCAGGACGTACCGGCCAACCTGCTGCTGCGGCGTCCCGACATCCGGGCTGCCGAGCTGCGGATCGCGGCGCAGTCCGCGCAGGTGGGCGTGGCCAAGGCGGACCTCTACCCCTCGTTGACACTGCTGGGCAGCATCGCCTGGACCGCCACATCGCTGGCCGGCACGTCGGGCGGCGCGGCGCTGTTTGCCGGTCCCAGCCTGACCTGGAACGTGTTCGACCACGGCCGGATCACCAACACGGTGCGGCTGCAGGACGCGCGGCTGCAGCAGCTCATCGTCATCTACCAGGACGCCGTGCGCCAGGCCGCGCGCGAAGCCGACGACGCAGCGACGGGACTGATCAAGGCGTTGGAGCGCGACGGCATCCTCTACGACTCCGCGCTGGCGGCCAAGCGCTCGTTGACGCTGGCGACCGCGCTGTACCGCGAGGGCTATTCCGACTTTCAACGGGTGCTGGACGCCCAGCGCGCGCTGGCGACGCAGCAGGACACCTATCTGGTGAACCGGGGCAACGCCGTGCGTGACCTGATCGCGCTGTACAAGGCGGTGGGCGGCGGCTGGTACAGCGACCAGCCGGTCATCGATCCCGCCACGCGAGACCAGATGCAGCGGCGCACCAACTGGGGCGACCTGCTGTCCGAAGCCGGGCGGCCTGCCCCGGTGTCCGCGATTTCCAAGACCACGAGGCGACCCGATGACTAGCCCCAGGCCTGCGGCACCGACGGCCAGCGCCGCGTCCGCGGCGAGCGCTGCCACGCCGGCCCGTACTGCGCCGGCCGAGCCACCGCCCCCGTCGCCCCCACCGCCGGCCGCCCCGCCGCCCGCCGCGGATCCCGCCAAAAAGGGTGTCCGCTGGGTCCTCGTGGTGATCGTCATCAGCCTCGTCTGGTATCTGCTTGCGGACCGCTACACGCCGTACACGCAGCAGGCGCGGGTGGAGGCCTTCGTGGTGCCGGTGGCGTCCGAGGTGGCGGGCCGGGTGACGCAGGTTCATGTGCGCAACAACCAGGATGTGAAGTCGGGCGCCGTGCTGTTCGACATCGACCCCGAACACTACCGCATTGCGCTTGACCGCGCCCGGGCCGACCTGGACGCCACGCGCCGCCAGATCGGCGCCGGTACAGCCGGCATCGACTCTGCGCAGGCGTCCCTGCGCGCGGCGCAAGCCAACGAAGTCCGCGCGCGCCAGGACAGCACCCGCCTCGAGCGCCTGTACCGCGATGACCGCGGCACGATCTCGCTGCGCCGTCTGGAGATTGCGCGGGCCAATCTGGCGCAGGCGGTCAGCCAGGTCGCGGCCGCGCGTGCCGAAGTGCAGCGGGCGCGCGAGCAGGAAGGCGGCAGCGAGGAAGACAACGCCAAGCTGCGCAGCGCCGCCGCCGCAGTCGAAAAGGCCGAACTGGACCTGGCCAACACGAAGGTGCGCGCGCCCGCCGCCGGCCTGGTCACCGACCTGCGCACCGACGCCGGCCAATTCGCGGCGGCGGGCAAGCCCGTGATGACGTTGATCGCCATTCACGACGTATGGATCAACGCGGAAATGACCGAGAACAACCTGGGGCACGTCGATCCCGGCACCCCGGTTGAGATCATCCTGGACGCGCTGCCCGGGCGGGTGTTCGAAGGCCGCGTGCGCAGCGTGGGCTATGGCGTGAACGTCGGCACGCCCACGCAGCCCGGCAGCCTGCCGACCGTGCAGAACAGCCGCGACTGGCTGCGGCCCGCCCAACGCTTTCCGGTCGCCATCGACCTCGATCCCGGACAGCTCCCCTCCCTGCGCGGCATCCGGGTGGGGGGCCAGGCCGAAGTGATGGCGTTTCCGCATCCCGGCAATCCGCTCAACCCCCTCGGCCGTTTGTATCTGCGGCTGATGAGCTGGCTTTCCTATGCCTACTGACGCCACTCCCGCCCCGCGCGACCCCCGCGGCCAGCGCGCCCTGCGCCTGGGCGTGGGGACGGCGCTGTGCCTGGCCATCAGCTTCGGTCTGGACATGCCGATCCCGATGATCGCGCCGGTGCTCGGGGTGTTCCTGCTAGTGCAGATGAACCGGCCGCTATCGCCGAAGGCCGGACTGGGCCTGGCGCTGGTGGCGCTGTTCACCACGGGCAGCGGCCTGCTGCTGATCCCGCTGCTGCGGTACTACCCCGGCGGCGGCGTGCTGATTGTCGGCCTGTGCCTGTTCCTGGCGTTCCGCCACGGGCTACGCGGCGGCAACAACCTGGTGTCGACGTTCCTGATCATCGGCGTGACCATGATTTCGGCGGCCGGCACCCTAGACTTCGGCCTGGCGGTGACGGTGATCGAGGCGCTGGTCAAGGCCCTGCTGCTGGCCGCGCTGGTGCTGGGCGTCTGCCACGCCCTGTTTCCCGAACCGCCCGGCCAGCCGGCGCCGCCGCCCCCGCCTGTCCTGCCCGCCGCCGAGGCCAGCCGCATGGCTCTGCGCGCGGCGCTGGTCGTGCTGCCGGCCTTTCTGCTGGCGATGACCGATCCGCTGGGCTACATGCCCATCATCCTGAAGGCGGTCAGCCTGGGCCGCCAAAGCTGCGTCACGGCGGCGCATGGCGCGGCGCGCGAGATACTGGGTTCGACGCTGCTGGCCGGCCTGCTTGCGGTGGCATTCTGGCTTGCCCTGCGGCCATTCCCCAGCCTGTGGATGTACTTCCTGTGGATGCTGCTGTTCGCGCTGGTGATGGCCCGCAAGCTGTATCGGCTAAGTCCCACGCCGCATCCGCCCAGCTTCTGGCTGAACACCCTGATCACGCTGATCATCCTCCTGGGCCAGTCGGTGCAGGACAGCGTGGCGGGCAAGGACGTCTACACCGCCTTCGCCGTGCGCATGGGCCTGTTCATCGCCGTCACCCTGTATGCCTGCCTGATGCTGCAGTTGCTGGAACCCCGGCCGCGCGCACCGCGCAAGCCGGGGGTCTTTTCCTTGCGCCGCCGGTTCACGAACCTTTGACCCACATGCCTTGAATCCTTACCCCTGCAAAGGAGCCCGCCATGACTGTCCAAGACATGCCTAATCAACCCCCGCCAGCGATGGGTTGGCGCTTCAAGTGCGGGATCGGAATCTTCATCCTGGCCTTCGCGCTGTGGTTCCTGATCCCCATCGGCGCCGCGATGGACATTCCCGGATCGCGCATCGCGGCGCTGACCGGCGCCATTTTCATTGCCAACAAGGTGCTGCTCATTACCTGCATCGCCGTCATGGGCAAGGAGGGCTTCCAGCAGCTCAAGGCCATCATCGGCGGTCACGCCAAAAAGCTGGCGCCCGTGCAGAAGGTGGGCCCCGTGCGCCATGCCATCGGCATGGTGATGTTCATCCTGCCGCTGCTGACATCGATGCTGGAGCCTTATGTCGACCAGATCTGGCCCGGCCTGCGGCCGCGCCTGTGGCAGGCGCAGTTGCTGGGCGACGTCATGCTGGTGGCGAGCTTTTTCGTGCTGGGCGGCGATTTCTGGAACAAGCTGCGCGCGCTGTTCGTGCGGTCTGTCTAGCAACGTCCGTCACGCGCCGCCTTTGTCCGGATCCGGAGCGCGCGGCGCCGCAGTGAGCCGCGCCGCCATGAACTCCAGAAACTCCTTGGCCAAGGGCGGCAAGGTGCGCCCTTGCAGCGTCACTGCCTGGATGCTGCGCTGGCGCATCTCCGGGTTGCTGAACGGCACCGCAGCCAACGCGGTGCCCTGCGGATCGCCCAATAGTGTCAGATAGCCCGTCAGCGCCACGATCCGGCTGCCGGGCAGCATTGGCAGGAAGGCCGCCGAATTATTGGATACATATGCAGGCTCGATGTGGAGGCCCGCGTTCGCGCACGCGCTATCGAAAAGCTGCCGTACGGTCGTGCCGGTATCTCCGACCGATACAGGCACCTCCGTCAGGTCACGCAGGCTGATCGATCGGCGGGAGGCTAGCGGATGCAGGCGGCACATCACCGCGTACACCGGCGCCCGGGTCAGCAATTCGGTTTTCAGGCGATCGTCCTGCGCCATCGTGTAGTGCAGAGCGATTTGCGACATGCCTTCGAGGATTCGGCGGATGACCTCCTCCGGCCGGTCCACCTGAAGATGAAAGCGCGTCTCGGGCCAGATCTGCTTGAAGTCGGCCATGCACATGGGCAGAAAACGGTGCGCAAATCCCTCACTGCAGGCCAGCCGGATCGTGACATCGCCCAGCGCGCTGCGCCGCCGGATTTCTTTGGTGACACGTTCGGCCTCCAGCGCGGCGGCTCGCGCGTATGCGGCGAGCTGTAGGCCGGCTTCACTGAGCGCCATGCCGCGCGCCTGCCGCTCGAACAGAACGATGCCCAGGCTGTCTTCCAGCTTGGCGATCTGCCGGCTGACGGCAGAAGCCGCCACGTGCAGAGCGGCCGCCGCGCCCGCAATTGAACCGCAGCGCGCGACTTCCAGGAAATATCGAAGTCCGAGAGAGATCATTGATGGCTCCAGGCTGAAATGCCTTTATGGCAACGCATAAGTGCTAAATATCTAATTGTGGCATGCGAAGAACCGTAATACTTTTGCTTTTCCGTACCGCCCCGAGAACCGCCATGACTCGCGAACAAGCCATTCTCCACGCTGTAGAAGCGTATGACAGCGGCGTCCTTCAGGACACCCTCGCGCGCCGCATCGCGTACCCCACCGAAAGCGAAGTCTCCACCCAGGCCCCGGCGCAGCATGCCTACCTGAGCATCGAGTTGGTCCCGCGACTGTCGGCACTGGGCTTTTCCTGCGAGGTGCATCCCAACCCCGCCGGGGTGGACCTGCCGATCCTGGTGGCGCGCCGCATCGAGGCTGCTGAGTCGCCGACCGTCCTGATGTACGGTCACGGCGACGTGGTGCGAGGCAACGCCGCCAAATGGGAAGCCGGGCGAGACCCCTGGCGCCTGCAGGTCGAAGGCGACCGCTGGTACGGGCGCGGCACGGCCGACAACAAAGGCCAGCACTCCATCAACCTGGAGGCGCTGTCGCGCGTCATCGCCGCCCGCGGCGGCGTGCTGGGGTTCAATACGATCTGGCTCATCGAAACCGGCGAGGAAGCGGGCTCGCCCGGCCTGGCCGCGTTCTGCAAGACGCACCGCAATCTCCTGGCCGCCGACGTCTTCATCGCCAGCGACGGGCCGCGCCTGAACGCCGCACGGCCCACGCTGTTCATGGGCTCGCGCGGCGCCGTCAATTTCGAACTCAAGGTACGGGCTCGGGGACGCGGCTATCATTCCGGCAACTGGGGCGGACTACTCTCCAACCCCGCCATCCGCCTGACGCATGCGATCAGTTCGCTGGTGGACGCGAACGGCCGCATTGCCGTGCCCGGGCTGCGGCCCCCGCCCATCCCCACGGCGGTCGCCCTCGCTCTTGCAGACCTCGAAGTCGGCGGTGGCAAAGACGATCCGGACATCAACGCATGGTGGGGCGAACCCGGCTTGACCTCGCCCGAAAAGGTGTTTGGCTGGAACAGTCTTGACGTCCTGACTTTCGGGGCTGGCGACCCCGCCAAGCCCGTGAACGCCATCCCGCCGGAAGCCGTGGCGTGGTGCCAGTTGCGCTTCGTCGTGGGCACCGACTGGCGCGCCCTGCAAGAACACGTGGTCGAACACCTGCATCAGGGCGGCTTCGACGACGTCGAGGTTCGTATCGGCATGCAAGCGGGCGCGACGCGCCTGTCGCCCGACACCCCGTGGGTGCGCTGGGCCGCCGCCTCGCTGGAGCGCACCACCGGCAAACGGCCCGCCCTCTTGCCCAACCTGGGCGGCTCCCTGCCCAACGACATTTTTGCCGACCAGCTTGGCCTGCCCACCCTGTGGGTGCCTCACTCCTATCCCGCTTGCGCACAGCACGCGCCCAACGAACATCTGCTGGGAAGCGTCGCCCGGGAAGGCCTGGCAATCATGGCCGGCCTCTTCTGGGACCTGGGAACCCAAGGCGCCGACTTGCTCGAACAAGCCTGCTGCCAATCCTCTACCTACGCCTGATCCGACCGAGCCCCACCATGACCGCCAGATTTCGCATCGCCCTGTTGGCGTTGACACTTGCCGCCGCTAATGCCCACGCCGCGTATCCGGAGCAGGCCATCAAGATCGTCGTGCCGTTCACGCCGGGCGGGGCCACCGACGCGGTGGCGCGCCTGCTCGCCACCCAGCTGGCGGGCAAGTTCGGCCAACCCGTCATTGTCGAAAACCGCCCTGGCGCCTCCACCCTCATCGGCGCCGAGGCCGTCGCCCGCGCAACGCCCGACGGCTACACGCTCATGCTGTCGGGCAGCACCACGTACAGCGTCCTGCCTGCGCTCAAACCGTCGCTACCCTTCGACCCCGTTCGTAGCTTCGAGCACATCGGCATCGTCGCCATGGCGCCCGTCGTGCTGCTGGCGCAAAATGCGCTGCCCGCGGCCACGCCTCACGAAGCGGCCGAACTCGCGCGACAGGAACGCGCCAAAGGTGGACTGATGTACGGCACGTTCGGCCCAGGATCCGCCCCCCACCTGACCGGCGAAATGTTCGCGCAGGCAGCCGGAGCCAGGATGACGCCGGTGCCGTACAAGGGCAGTGCGCAGCTCATCACCGCGCTGATCGGCGGCGAGATCGCGCTGGCAGTGGACACGGTTTCGGCGTCGGCGGCCCAGGTGCGCGCCGGCAAAATCCGCGCACTGGCAGTCACCGGCGAGCATCGCATGCCGCAACTGCCTGACGTGCCAACGTTCGCCGAGGCGGGCATGCCGGACGTGTCGTTCGTCGGGTGGTACGGATTGGTCGCGCCGGCGAACACGCCCACTCCGGTCATGCACACGTTGAACCGGGTAATGGCGGAAATCATGCAGGACGAACAGGTGCGCAAGCGCGTATCGGAGCTGTCGCTGAATCCCGTCTTCCTGCCGGGTCAGGCTTTCCGCAACCAGATTACGATAGAGATCGCCACATTCGGCGCCGTCGCGCAGCGCGCCGGTATTACCCTAGACTGACTGCGGGCGATACGCCGGCCGACGTGCCGCCCGCATTCGATGCAAACGAGTCAGTTCGGATTCATTTGGCTGATCTTGGATCCCTGCAGTCCCATTCCCGCCATCAGACCCTGCTCGCCGAACGGCACCGCGTACACGTCCTGCGTCAAGGTCGTGGTCGTGATGCTGGCGGCGTAGCCCTGGTCCACCACAACCAGGCTGGGGCCTGCCCCCAGCGACCAGCCGTCGCTCTGGTTCAGATACGCCAGCGCTGGCTCGTTCATGAAGAACAACGCGTACGAAAACTGCTGCGCGCCCGCCTGCAATCCGAACGACAGCGCCGAAATCGAATAAAAGCCTTCCACCTGTCCCCGCCGGATCAACGCCCCCGAGCCGCGCTCGCCGCCCACCAGGAAGCCGCCCTTGATGATGTTTGGAAACACCAGCACGGCGACGGCCTTCTCGCCAAGTGTGCGCATGCGCGGATCCTGGGCATAAAGCTGCTCCAGCGCCGCCATCGCATCGGCGCTGATCTCCGCCGCCGAGGCGGCCCGCGCGGGTGGCGAAAAGCTGATCAGGGCGGAAAAAGTCAAAAGGCTGGCGCAAAGCCAGCCAAGGAATCTCACAGGAAACACGGACGCGCGGTTCATACGGCCTCCCCAGTTAAGAAGGGGGG